>CAZPZQ010000108.1:0-10545 GCA_964590745.1 uncultured Mycobacterium sp.
GGGTCAGTCGCGACGCCCGGGAGTACGCCGCGAAGTACAACCTGATCCCGATCACCCCGGTCGACAGCGACGGCAACGAGCTGAAAAGCCCCGTCGCCTAGTGGCGTTCCTGCCGCTGGCGCCGCTGGGCAGCACGCCGGCACGGGTGTTGACCATCGCCGGCTCGGATTCCGGCGGCGGCGCCGGTGCCCAAGCCGATCTGCGCACCATGGCGCTGCTCGGGGTGCACGCCTGTGTCGCGGTGACCGCAGTCACGGTACAGAACACTCAGGGCGTCAAAAGCTTTCACGAGATCCCGGCCGACGTCGTCGCCGGACAGATCGAGGCGGTGACGACCGACATCGGCATCCAGGCCGCCAAGACCGGCATGCTGGCGTCGGCGCAGATCATCGCCGCAGTTGCGGGGATCTGGCAAAATCTTGAACTCAGCATTCCGTTGGTGGTGGACCCGGTCTGCACCTCCATGCACGGCGACCCACTGCTGGCGCCGTCGGCACTGGATACGCTGCGCGGCCAACTGTTCCCACTGGCCACCGTGGTGACCCCGAACCTCGACGAAGTGCGTCTGCTGGTCGACATCGACGTCGTGGATGCCGAGACGCAGCAGGCGGCGGCCAAGGCACTGCACGCGCTGGGCCCGCAGTGGGTGCTGGTCAAAGGCGGACACCTGCCGTCGGCGCAGCACAGTCCGGATCTGCTTTACGACGGGGCGCACTTCCGTGAGTTCGACGCACCGCGGGTCGACACCGGTGATGACCACGGCGCCGGCGACACCCTGGCCGCCGCGACCACTTGTGCGCTGGCGCACGGATATTCGGTGCCGGATGCGGTGGCGCTCGGCAAACGGTGGGTGACCGAATGCCTGCGGGCCGCCTACCCGCTGGGGCACGGCCACGGACCGGTGTCACCGCTGTTTCGGCTGCACTCGTGAATCTCGACGCCATCGCCGGCATCGCCCACCGGCCCGGCGGTCAGCCGAAAGGTGTCGTGCTGCTCACGCACGGCGCTGGTGGCGACCGGGATTCGCCGCTGTTGCAACGGGTTTGCGACGTGTGGTGCGAGCACGGCTGGCTGGCGATCCGGTACAACCTGCCGTTTCGGCGGCGCCGGCCGACCGGCCCGCCATCCGGGTCGGGTGCCGGCGACCGGGCCGGCATCGTCGAGGCCATCGGCTGCGCCCGCAGCCTGAGCGACGGCCCCTTGATCGCGGGCGGGCACTCCTATGGCGGCCGGCAGACATCCATGGTGGTGGCCGACCGGCCGGCCGACGAAGCGGAACCCGAGCTGCTGGCGCTGTTCTCCTACCCGGTGCACCCGCCCGGTAAGCCGAACCGTTCCCGCACCGAACACCTGCGCGCCATCACGGTGCCCACGGTGTTCACCCACGGCAGTTCCGATCCGTTCGGCACCCTCGTCGAGGTGCGCGCCGCAGCCGAGCAGATCAGCGCGCCAACCGAAGTCGTCGAGATCACCGGCGCCCGGCACGACCTGACGTCGAAAACCGTCGACGTGTCTGCGTTGGCCGTGGCGGCGGGGCTGCGGCTGCTGGGGCGAACCGCCAGCTGACCTATTGCGTCGGCGGCTGGCCGCGCCGCCGGACCACCGCGTTGGCGACGTCGGCGATCTTGACGTTGGTGTCTTGGGAGATGCGGCGCAGCATGTCGAAAGCTTCGGCCTCGGGGATGTCGTTGAGCACCATCAACATGCCGACGGCCTTGCCGATTTCGCGGTTGCTGGTCAAACCGCGCCGCAAGGTGGCCGCCTGCTCACCCTGGGTGGCAGCGTCGATCGCCATCGTGGCGAACGAAACCAACAAGATCGCGCGTTCCACCGACGTCTTGTCGAACACGCACGGCGCATCGGAGAACAAGTTAAGCGCACCAACCTTGCGGCGATCGACCAGCAGCCGAAAACCCATCATTCCGCGCACCGGTGTTTCGGCGACGACCCTGGCCGCCAGCGCAGGCCACTGGCTGCGCACCGTCAGATCGGCATCGACCTGCGCCGCCTCCTCTTCGATGGCGTCTAGGCACGGTCCGTCTCCGACCATGGTCTCCAGTTCGTCGACCCGGCGAGCCACCGCGTCGCTGGCGCCTACCGTCACATAGTCCTCGTTGCGGCGCAGCATCAGGCTGGCGTGATCACATCCCGGAATCAGCAAGGTGGCCGCCACACAGATCGAGGCGTACACCTCGGCCAAATCCGAGCCCTGGTAGACAACATCGGCCAGCGCGTTGAACACCGTCGCCGAATCGACCGGCGGAAGTGGTCCGGCCGGGTCAGCGGTCATAGTCGTCGTCGTCTGGGGGCACACTTTGCTGCTGCTCAAGCAGGTCGGCCGGGTTGGCCTCCGCGCTCGCCACGGTGTGTTCGTCGAACGGATCAGCTTCCTCGACGGAGTCGTCAACCGGCAGGGCCTGGTCGGCGCGGTCGGCATCGCTGGCCTCGGCGGTGGGGTCAGTCATCATTGCCTCCCTTCTCCTACGATCATTACCAGCGTGCGGCGTCCAGTGTGCATCGGGGCGCCAACGCAAAGGTTACCCAGAAGTCAGGTACGGTCGTTTTATGAGTACGGCGGAGTTCGAAGCCGTCATCGTCGGAGCAGGTTTCGGCGGTATCGGCGCAGCAATCCAGCTCAAGCGGCTCGGCTATCACAACATCGTGCTGCTCGACCGCGAGGCCGACCTGGGCGGAACCTGGCACGTCAACCGCTACCCGGGCCTGGCCGTCGACATCCCGTCGACCACCTACTCCTACTGGTTCGAGCCCAACCCGTACTGGTCGCGGCTGTTCGCCCCCGGTGACGAGCTGAAGCGTTACGCCGACCACGTCGCGAACAAGTACGACGTGCGCCGCCACATGCGCTTCAACACCACCGTGGAAGGCGCCCGCTGGGACGAGGAGGCCCAGCGGTGGCGGGTGACGCTCGCCGACGGCGAGGCATTGAGCACCCGCTACCTGATCACCGCGACCGGGTTCCTGTCCCAGCCGCAGACCCCGGACATCCCCGGCATGACGAGCTTCGATGGCAAGCTGATCCACACCACCGCGTGGGACGACGGCTGCGACTTCGACGGCCGGCGAGTCGGCATCATCGGCACCGGCGCGACCGCGGTCCAGCTGGTTCCCGAGCTGGCCAAGCGGGCCGCCGACCTGACCGTCTACCAGCGCACCGCGATTCACGTGGTGCCCAAACTCGATTTTGCGATTCCGCCGGCCATGCAGCGGCTGTTCGCCCGGGTCCCGCCGGTGCACCGCGCTTTCCGGTGGGTGACCGACACCCTTTTCGAACTGATGATGGTGTCCGGCGTGCTGCACTACCGCTATTTCCGGCGACTCAACATCGCGGCCGCCGATCTGGCCAAGATCAACCGTTTCGTGTCGATCCGGGACAAAGACCTGCGGGCCAAGCTGACCCCGGATTACGACTTCGGCTGCAAGCGGCCCACCTGGTCCAACGACTACTACCGCACCTTCACCAAACCGAACGTGCACCTGCAGACGGCCGGCATCGAGCGGATCGAGCCGGACGGTATCGTCGCCGCCGACGGGACCAAGACCGCTATCGATACCCTGGTCCTGGCCACCGGCTTCGACTTGTGGGAAGCCAACTTCCCGGCCATCGAGGTGATCGGGCGCGGCGGTCGCAACCTGGGCAAGTGGTGGCGGGACAACAGGTTCCAGGCCTACCAGGGGGTGTCGATCCCGTCGTTCCCGAACTTCTTGAGTTTGGCCAGCCCGTTCGCCTTCTCGGGCTTGTCGTTCTTCAACACCATGGAATACCAGATGCGGCACATGGATCGATTGTTCTCCGAGGTGATCCGCCGGGGGGCAACGACTTTCGAGGTGACCGAGGAGGCCAACGCCGCCTTCCTGGACCGGATGACCAAACTCTTGGACAACTCGGTGTTCTACCGCGGCAACTGCGCGACCTCGCGGTCCTACTACTTCAACCACGCCGGCGAAGCGACCCTGCTGCGACCCACATCCACCCACAATGCGGTGCGGGAAGGATCACGATTCCCGTTGAGCGACTACCACATCGCTTGACCGGGCCGTCGCTGGCCATCGCCGTACCGCTGCAACGACGGCGCCGGCGGCGTAATGTCGTGAGCGTGTCTAAGGAAATCGGTCGGCCGGATTTCGACGACTTGTACCGCGATACCCGCTTGGTGGACGGTGCACCGCTGTCCACACCCTGGGATATCGGTGCGCCGCAGCCGGTGGTGGAGCAACTGGTGGCCTACGGCGCGCTGCGCGGCCAAGTACTGGATCCGGGCACCGGGCCTGGCCACCACGCGATCCACTTTGCGTCGAAAGGCTACCCGGTCACCGGGATTGACGTCTCACCGGTGGCCATCGAGAAAGCTCGGCGCAACGCCGAACGGGCCGGCGTGACGGTCGACTTCCAGGTGGCCGACGCGACCGCACTGGACGGGCTGGAGCACCGCTTCGACACGGTCGTCGACAGCGCCTTCTATCACGTGTTCGCCGACGACGAGTCACTGCAGGTCAGTTATCTGCGGGCGTTGCACCGCGCCACCAAGCCCGGCGCGCGGCTGTTCATGTTCGAATTCGGCACCCACAACGTCAACGGCTGGGTGTGGGACGGGCTGCCGACCGCTAATTTTGAGCAATCACTGCCGACTGCCGGGTGGCGACTCGACTACCTGGGCACCACCACCTATCAGGCCACCTTCTCGGCCGACACGTTCGCCAGGATGGCCGAGGCGCAGCCGCAGGCGGACTGGCGGAAGCGACTGGAGCCGGTGCGGCAGCGGTTCAACGTCATCGAGCCGCTGCTCGAGCAGCATCGGGTGCACCTGCCGTTCTGGATGGTGCATGCCACCCGAATGGACTGACCCGGCGTCGGTCCCGGCAGCAATCCAGACCGAATCCATGACAAGACTACCCGCTGTCGATATTCCGGGTTTTGTAGAGACTGGCCGTTGTTGTGGCGACCAGGATCGCCACGATCACACCGAGGCTGAACAGAACGGGGGTCTCGGGCAGGTCAAACGGATGACCACCGTTGATGAAGGACAGCTCGTTCTCGCGCAACGCGTCGATCGTCATCTCCACCGCGATGAACAGCAAGATGACCGCGAGGCCTTTCGACAAGTAAACCAACCGGTGCAGTAGTTCGCCGAGCAGAAAGTACAGCTGGCGCAGACCCATCAGCGCGAACACGTTGGCGGCGAACACCAGATACGGCTCTCGAGTGAGCCCGTAGATGGCCGGGATGGAATCCAGCGCAAAGATCACGTCGGTGGTGCCTAATGCGAGGATGACCAGAAACATCGGCGTCATCAACCGCTTGTCGCCGTCTTTGACGTACAGCTTGAGGCCGTCCCAGCTGTCGCTGACGTTCAGATAGCGTCGAGCTACCCGCACGACCGCGTTCTCCGCGTCGCCCTCGCGTTCGGTGTCGCGAAACAGATTGGCGGCGACCCACACCAGGAATCCGGCGAAGAGGTAGAACGTCCAGGAGAACCGGTCGATAGCCACCGCGCCGAGCGCGATGAGCACACCCCTGAACACCAGGGCCAACACGATACCGACCATCAACGCTTCCTGCTGGTAGATCTTCGGCACCTTGAAGCTGGCCATGATCATCAAGAACACGAACAGGTTGTCCACCGACAGGCTGTATTCGGTGAGCCATCCCGCGAAGAATCGCTCCCCATAGGGTTCGCCGTAGGCCGACCAGATCCAAATCCCGAAGCCCACCGCCATGCCGAGATAGCCGGACAGCGCAACCGCATCTTCGCGCACCGTCGGTTCGTGTGGCCGTCTGCCGACAGCCAGCAAGTCCAGCAGCAGCACGCCAATCGTCACCGTGAGGGTAATTGCCCACTCGGCCACCGAAACGTTCACAGCGGGCCGTTCCCGACCAGGCCAGGACAGCGGCACACGCCCGACTTGCATCCCACGACGGCGTACCGGTGCTCGACCACTGTCAGCTAGGGACGCAGCGACGTCCGATGCCGCTTATCGCGCGGCGCCACGCCGTTGGCGCCGTCGATGGCCCGCGCGTAGCTGCTCACCGCGAACGCCACCCCGGGTCCCATGACCGCCAGCGCCTCGGAATTGATGTTGTCGACGATGTCGCGCGGGCCGTGATAGTTCGGGTCGAACGCGGCACCGGGTTTGCCGCCCCACAACCGGGCCTGTACCGGGGTCTTCTGTTGGGACGCGCCGGTGGTCATGCCGCCGATCGGCACCCCGGCCACCAGAAACGGGCTGTAGTCGGTGTCGGCGGCCAGCGGCATGTCGGCGGGCCGCTGGCCGGCCAAGTTGAGATAGCCGGCCAGCGTGCGCTCGACACCGGCCGACCCGGCGGGCACATCTTCGGGCGCCACGTCTCGGCTCGGTGACGCCGACTGGTCGCCGTCGTAGGTGAAAAAGCCGGCGTTCGGTGAGCCGAGCATGTCGAAGTCGAGATACAGCGCGATGTCGTTGAGTTGGTCGCGGTCCAAACCGAACACGTAGTCGCCGGAGCCGCCCAGCCGGTGCTCGGCGGCCCCCCAGAAGGCGAACCGCACCGCATTGGTCACCGTCGGTGCCGGCCCCAGCTGCAACGCGGTTTCCAGCACCGCCGCCACTCCGGAGCCGGCGTCGTTGATCCCCGGACTGCCCGGCACGCTGTCCAGGTGCGAGCCAACCATCACCACGTCGCGTGTCGAGCCGGTTTTGGTTTGCGCCAGCACGTTTCGCGACATGAGCTTGACCGTCCGGCCGTCCAGCACCAGCTTGACCGGCCCGGTGGCCCGGCGCAGCGCGGTGTCAGCGGCGCGACCTGCCACCGCCACCGGTAGCTTCAGGCCGTCGTAGTAGTCGGCCGGAAACAGCGCCGGCGGAGCGCCCCTCGCGCCGGGTTGACTCACCACGATCAGCGCGACAGCGCCGGCATCCGAGGCCGCGTTGTGCTTGTCGACCACCGAACACGCGGCGTCGTCGACGACGGCGATGGCGTCGCGTGCGGTGGCCGGGTAGTCGGTCGCGGTGCAACCAGCCGATTTGGCCGGCCTAGTCGTCTTGCCGGTCACCCCGCCGGGCGGCGTGCGCACCAGCAGCGAGGCCTGGTCGACCGAGTAGTTCACGCCCGCCACCGTCAACGTCGGCTTACCCGGCGAGATGGTGTCCAGCCGGCTGAACTCCGGAGTGGTCACGTCGAAGCCCTTGTTCCGCAACATGTTCGCCACGTAGTCGACGCTGGCGTGGAAGCCCGGCGTGCCGTCGGCCCGGTTCCCGTTGTGCGCATCGGCGATGTCTTGCAGCCGGTGCAGGTGCGCCAGCATCGCGTCCGCGGTTATCCGGCCGGCCAGTTCGTCGGCCAGGTTCACCGGCACGGTCGGCGGTGGCGCCGACGAGCAGCAAGTCAACAGACCAGCCGCCACCAGCAGCGCGCCCGTCGTTCGGATCATGGCGTGCCGACGGCGTGCCGGACCCGGTCCTCGCGAGTCGGAACACCGTTGCGGCCGGTCAGATCCTGCGCGTACAGGCCGGTGGCGTAGGCGACGCCGGAGCCGTTGATGCCCAGCTCGTCACGGTCGATGTGCTCGATGGTGTCACCCTTTTGGTGGTAGTTCGGGTCGAACGGCTGATCGGCTTCGCCGCCCCACAGCTTGGCTTCCTCAGCGGACTTCTTGGCCTCTGCGCCGGAGAACAACCCACCTGACGGAATGCCGGCCAGGGTGAAACCGTCGTAATCCGATCGGCCGTCGAATTGAGTGTCCCGCGGCGGCTTTCCGGCCGACTCCAAATAGGCCATCAAGGTGCGTTCGATGCCGGCCGAGCCTTCCGGCACGATCGGCTGGCCCCGCTTCTCCGGGTCCAGCGACTGGTTCCCGTCGTAGGTGAAGTAACCGGGGTTGGGCGAGCCCAACATGTCAAAGTTGAGGTACAGCGCGATGTCTTTGAGCTGGTCGACGTCGAGTGATTCGATGTACTTCATCGAACCGATCAGGCCGAGTTCCTCAGCGCCCCAGAACCCGAACCGGACCGCGTTGCGGATCTGCGGTGAACTCCCCAGTTGCAGCGCGGTTTCCAGCACCGCAGCCACCCCCGAGCCGTTGTCGTTGATGCCGGGACCCTCGGGAACACTGTCCAGGTGGGCGCCCAGCATCACCACGTTGTCGGTCGACCCGGTCTTGGTCTGGGCGATCACATTGCGGGACGTGATGTCGTCGGTGTGCGCGTCCAGCTTGACGGTGGCGGCGCCGCGCAGCCCGCGCAGCACCACCCCGTCGGACTTGGTCACGTAGACCACCGGAAGCTTGACGTCGGTGTCCTGGCCGAGTGTGCCACCCATCCGCTCTTCGTCGACGTTGTCGACGATCACCAGGGCCACCGCGCCGCGCTCGGCCGCGACGGCCGCTTTGTCTTTGAACGGACATTTGCCGCGGTCCACCAGCACCACCGCACCCCGCACCGGCAGCCCGTCGTAGTCCGATGCGGTGCAGCCCGGGCTCTCGTCGTCGGCGGGCGCGGCCACCAGCGGCCCGGTCACCCCCTCTGCCGGGGTGCCCAGGCTGAACTGCAACGCCCGCGCTTCCAGCGTGGTCTCGCCGACATGCACCGACCCTTTCTCGGATTTGAACACCCGAGCGGAGAACTCCGGGGTTTGCACATCAAAGCCATGCTCCCGCAACGCGTTGACGACATAGTCGACGCTGGCGTCGTAGCCGGGGGTGTTCACCGCGCGGGTGTCGCCGTGGGCGTTGGCGATGTCCTGCAGTTTTTGCAGGTGTGCCATCATGGCGTCGGCGGTGACCTTGTCGCGCAACTGGTTGGCGAAGTCACTGGCGGCCGCCGCGTCCGGGTGCTCGGCCGGGGCCTCGGGCTTGCCGGTACAGCCGCCCGCCACCAGCGCGACTGCGGTAACCATGGCGAAAACGAGACGCATCGTCGTCGAACTGTTCTTCACCGTGCCCACCGTAGACCCTGCCGGCGCTGCGGCAGTTTTGGCAATGTCGAGCAGTGCATGACGGATCACCTTAAGCCGAGGTAGGGTCCGCGCGTGGGATAAACCCCTCGAAAGCCGTGGGTGGGCCGGTAAGGAGGCGCGTGGGCGGCCGTTAGGCTGCGTTCGGTCGGGTGTGCAAAATTATGCGGCAGGAGTGCGGATTTCATGAAGCGTCGGCTGGTCGCGGTGGGCTGGTTCGGTGTGACAGCGCTGCTGGTCGCGGGCTGTCACCTGGATGGCTCCAGGGATGAATCGGCGACGGCGACGCGGACCACCGCACCGGAACCGACCATCGATGCCGCCGCGCCGTCCGGTAAATCGGCTCCGGAGACGTCGGCCACACCGGCCAGCCCTCCGCCGCCGGTGCTGGTCAGTCAGGCTCAGCTGGGTGCGGTGATCGTGACCCCGGAGATGGTCAGCGAACTGCTCGGCGCCAAGCTGGGTTTCGTCAAGGAGCGTCTTGAGCCGGCCAGCCCCTACACCATCGCCGGCGAACAGTCCCGCTGCGCGCCGCTGACCGCGTTAGCCAGCAGCCAAACTCTGGGCTCGGACTACACCGCCTACCGCGGGGTCAGTGAGCGCGACAAAGAGGACGCCGCAGCGTCGGATCACACCGTCCGCCAGGACGCCGCCGCCTACGCCGACGTCAAGAGCGCCCGGGCGGCGTTCGGCACCGCGTTCGACCCGGCGCTGCGTGACTGCAACGGCGCGCTGGTGCATGTCGACGGCGAAGACGCCCAGAACGGCTGGCGATTGGAAGTCAAAGAACTCACCGCCGAGCGGGTGCAGGTCAACAAGATCCAACTCAAAGACGGCAAACCGATGAACTGGTCCTGCGGCAACACCGCGCGCACCAAAAACAATGTGATCTACAGCGCCCTGGTGTGCCAGTGGGGCGACGACGCGCCGGCCGGGGCGGTGGCCATCACCGACCGGATGCAAAGTTTCATCCCCGATTAGCCGCCGGCGTCAGGCGGTCCCGGTGACCAGTTCGGCGACCGCGCGCATCCCGGCGGCGTTGGGATGAAACGGCGCCGGCCGCCATGGCAGGAGCCAATTCAGGGGCCAGCCGGCTCCCACCGTCCACGGCCGCGCCGACCAGGGGTGGTGGTCACGGCTGGCCTGGCCGGCCCGGACGAGCTCACAGCCGGTGGCCGCCGCGGCTGCGGCGGTGTGTTCCTCGAGCCGGCCGGCCACGTAGCGGCCCAAATCGGCGTCGGCGTCCGATAGCGGTGCGCCAGTCAGCCCGGCCGGTGGCAGCAGGGTCAGGTAGTCGACGAACAGCACCCGGGCGTGCGGCGCCCGCTCGCGCACGGTCGCACCGACCGCGGCCAACGCGTCCCCGACCCCGGCGAGCGCCTGTTCGCGGGAGTCCCGGTCCAGCAGGGCGGCAATGGCCGGCAGCCGCCGGGCTGGCCGCGGAAGGCCGGCGGCCATCAGCAGCGGCACATAGCCGACGTCGTTGCCGCCGATGGTGACCGTGACGAGGGTTTCTGAGCCGTCCAGCGCCTGGATCTGCGGCGGGCTGCCGTGCTGGCGTTCGGTCAGCAGATGCGCCGTGGTGGCCCCGGAGAAGG
>CAZPZQ010000109.1:0-10537 GCA_964590745.1 uncultured Mycobacterium sp.
GCGCGCGGCGGCGCCGGCGCAAGCGGTTCCACCGGCGGCGGCGGTGGTGGCCGCACCGGCCACCCGGGTCGGCTGGATCAACGGCCCGGCCAGCCCGAACAACACCCTGGTCCGGTTCGGCATGTCCGGCGCCGATCTGGGAATCATGTGGGACAACGGCTATCCCGGGGCGGACAACCAGATTCTGATGGCCTTCGGTGACACCTTCGGCAATTGCAGTGTGCCGGGTCAACAATGGCGCAGCAACACGTTGTTCCGCAGCGCCGACCGCAATCTGGCCGACGGGATCAGCGTCGGCGACCCGGTCTACGGCGACATCTACGCCGGTTCACCGGTCACCGCTGACCGACCGAACTTCGCCAAGCAGATTATCGCCAGCATGGGCCTGTCCCCGCAGGAAGTCACCGTCATCCCGACCACCGGAATCTCGGTGGGCACAACACAATACGCCGCCTTCATGTCGGTGGCGGCCTGGGGCCCGCCCGGCTCGTGGTCGACGAATTTCTCCGGCATCGCGGTGTCCAACGACAACGGCGAGAACTGGACCGTGCCCCGCTCGTCCATCCGGCCGAGTTGGTTCTTTTCGGTGCCCAGCAACTTCTTGACCCCCAACATGTTCATCTGGGGCTATCAGAACTTCCAGCAGGGTGCGTTCGTGCGCAAGGACGATTACGTCTACGCGTTCGGCACCGGCGCCGGACGTGGCGGCATGGCGTTCGTGTCCCGAGTCAAAGAGGACGCCATCACCAACGTGTGGGCCTACGAGTACTACAGCCCGTTCGGCTGGATTCCGGCCTGCCCGTTCTGCGCCATCCAGGTGATCTGGGATGCCACCAGCGAGATGTCGGTGGCCTGGAACGACTACCTGAACAAGTTCGTCGTGCTCTACACCAACGCGCTGAACAACGTGGTGATGCGCACCGCAGACCAGCCGGAAGGGCCGTGGAGCAACCCCACCACCCTGGTCACCTCGGCGTCCATGCCCGGGCTGTACGCCCCGTTCATCCACCCGTGGTCCAGTGGCCGCGACCTGTATTTCAACCTGTCGCTGTGGGGTCCGTACAGCGTGATGCTGATGCACACCACCCTGGGCTGAACCGCTGCGGCTCAGCCGCCGGGATAGTGCGACTGCCGGAACCGCTTCAGGTAGGCGGGCCAGTCCCACGTGGTCAGAAACGTGCGCGCGGCCTCGTAGCCGTTGGCGTAGAGCTCCTCCAGGCGCGCCCGGGACACCCCGAAGTCCAGCACCCCGACATCGGTGGACTCGACTTTGATGGCGCGCACACTGACCCACGGCTGATTCAGGTAGGCCTGGTCGTGGCCGACCAGGATGGTGGTGATCAGGTTTTCCAGCAGCAGCGACTGCCCGAACAGGCGCAGCGGCCGCAACACCGGGACCAGTTGGTCGATGCTGGCGCCGCTGGACAGTTCCGGCACCACGGTGATCCCGAAGGTGGGCCACAGCGGCGCCCGGCCGTCGCGCCGGTCGAAAGTGTAGATCGGGAAGTTGGACAGCACGCCGCCGTCGACCAGGGTGGACTTGCGGCCGCTGGCACTGGTCAAGGTCACCGGCCGGTAGAAGAACGGCACCGACATCGAGGCGCGCACGGCATCGGCCACCGGCTGCTCGTCGGGATCCAGCCCATACAACCGGCGGTAATCCCATGGCAGCCGGACCAGCTGCCCGGTGGTCAGATCGGCCGCGCTGACCACCGCCTTGTAGCGCCGGTCGGCCAGCAGGTTGTCGCCGTCGTAGATCAAGTCACCCCAGGTGGTGACGCCCAGGTTTTTCAACTCGCTGCGAATCCAGTCGTATGCGACGTCACCGCGATACAGCGCGGTGTCGCGCAGAAACCCGAACACCGGCCCGGCCAGCGGGATCGGCCCGGCGTCGCGCCATTTGCGCAGCGGCACCGACAGCGCCAGCTCCTTCATCTCCCCGGGGCTGAGCTGATCGCCCTGAGATGCGGCCGCCAGGATGGCCCCCACCACCGAGCCGCCGGACACTCCGGACACCCGCTCGACGGAGTATCCGGAGTCCATCAGCGCGACGACCGCGCCCACCAGGCCGATGAACCTGACGCCGCCGCCGGACAGCACCAGATCGGCGGCCAGCGGCTCGGCTTTCTTCGCGCGTCGCTCGGCCATGCGTCCTTTCCTGGCGTTGACTCTGCGTTCACCACGTAGAAGTGCGAGTAGACCGTCTGCTCACCGCAGAGTCAACGCTCAGAAGCGGAGTCCCATTCATAGGGCAGGAACTTGCCGTCGAAGGTCACCACCACCCGGTCACCCTTGGGGTGTGGCTTCTTGGCAAAATCGACGCTGAAGTTGATCGCGCTCATGATGCCGTCGCCAAACTGCTCATGGATCAACTCTTTGATCGCGCGGCCGTAGACCTGCACCGCCTCGTAGAGCCGGTAGATGGTCGGGTCGGTGGGCACCGCAGCACCGGTAACCGCGCCCCGCATCGGCGGCCCGGCCAGCACCGGCACCGCCGACGGGTCCAAGCCGAGCAGGTCGACCAGCACCTCACCCAGCTCCGGCGGGATGGGCTGCTGCCCGAGCAGCGCCGATGTGGTCCACACCACCGGCTTTTTGACCGCGTCGGCCAGCTCCTGCCAGGTCAGGCCCTTGGCCAGTCGAGCGGCGATGATCTGTTCGGTGATCTCGTTTCGGTTCATAACGTCCAGCATGCACCGTTAACGCTGCCCGGCGGCCCGCCGATCGGCAGTTAGGGTTGCGGTGGCGCTGTTTTCGGTTGGAAGGACTGGTCATGACCCGCCGTGTTGTCGCGTTCTGCGCTGCGGTCGCGGTGGCCTTGCTCACCGGGTGCGGGTCGAAACCCGCGCTGACCGGTGAAGCCGCCGGCGCCCAGTTGCAGTTCACCGCGAAAACCCTGGACGGAAAGCCGTTTTCCGGCGAGAGCTTGAAAGGCCGGCCGGCGGTGTTCTGGTTCTGGGCGCCGTGGTGTCCGACCTGCCAGCGCGAAGCGCCGCAGGTGGCCCGGGTGGCAGCGGCGAATCCGACCGTGACGTTCGTCGGGGTGGGCGCGCAGGACGAGCTGCCGGCGTTGCAGGAGTTCGCCACCAAGTACGGGGTGGACCGATTCACCGAGTTGGCCGACACCGACGCGGCGGTGTGGGCGAAATTCGGGGTGACCCGCCAGCCCGCCTACGCCTTCGTCAGCCCGGACGGCAGCGTCGACGTGGTGCGCGGATCGCTGTCTGAAGCCGAGTTGACCGCGCGGGTGCGAGCGCTGACCGAGCAGTGATCGACACCGCCGCGCTGGGTTTCGCCTTGGCCGCTGGGCTGGTGGCGGCGTTGAACCCGTGTGGGTTTGCCTTCCTGCCGGGGTATTTGGCTTTGGTGATCGCCGAAAGCCACGGGGTGTCCCGGCTGACCGCGCTGGCTCGGGCCGGGGCGGCCACGGTGGCGATGGCCGCGGGTTTCCTCACCGTGTTCGGGATGTTCGGGCTGGTGGTGGCGCCGCTGGTCGCCTCGGCCCAGAAGTACCTGCCGTTCGCGACGGTGGTGATCGGGGTGCTACTGCTGGCCTTCGGGGTGTGGCTGTTGACCGGGCGCGACGTCAACGTGGTGTTGCCCAGGCTGGCCGCCGGAGCACCGACCGCGCGGCTGGGGTCGATGTACGGTTACGGCATCGGCTACGCCGTCGCATCGCTGTCCTGCACGGTGGCACCGTTTCTCGCTGTCATCAGCACGACGTTCAAACAGGGTTCGACGCTGTCCGGCATCCTGGCGTTCGTCGCTTACGCGGCCGGCATGAGCATCACCGTCGGCATCGCGGCGCTGGTCGTCGCATTGGCCGGTGCTGGCACCGGCACCGGGCTCAGCGCGGCGTGGCGCCGGGTGCTGCCGCACGTGGGCCGGGTCGCCGGGGTGATCGTGCTGCTGACCGGGCTGTATGTCACCTATTACGGCTACTACGAGATCCGGTTGTCGTTCACCGGCCCGGGCGGCGCGGATGGACCGGACCCGGTGATCCGGGCCGCGACCGCCATCCAGGGCTGGCTCGCCCGCCAGGTCGACGGGTTGGGTGTCTGGCCGCTGCTCGGGGCGATCGGCCTGCTGGTCGCCGCGGCGTCGGCCTGGCGGCTGTTGGCCCGCCGACGCGCCCGGGCCGCCGACCCGACCGACACCGTCGACGCGTGACCAGCACCGCCGCGCCGCACCGATCCGGCCCGCAACAGCCGGCGCCGGCCGTCTACCAGCGGGCACACAGTTGGGCGATCGCGACCGACCCGGGCCTGCTGCGGCTGCGGACGGCCATCCGCACCACCGCGTCGTTGGCCTGCGCCCTGCTGATCCTGTACCTGCTGACCCGGGCGACCGGGCAGCCGGTCACCGTGGCGTTGCTCGGCGTGGTCATCGCCATGGTTTCGGCGCGAGCAGTCAACGAGCCGGATCCGCGGGAGCAGAAAATCACCTTGGCGCTGCTGCCGGTGCCCGCCGCGCTGGCCATTGTCGTCAGCGCGGTCCCGGCGCCGCACCAGGTCGCCAGCGATGCGGTGTTCGTGCCGATCATCTTCGCGGCGGTGTACGTCCGCCGGTTCGGCCCGCGGGGCATGGCGCTGGGCATGGTCACGTTCATGACCTACTTCTTCACCTTGTTCCTGCACACCACCGCCGCCGAATTGCCTTGGCTGATCGTGGCGGTCGTGGTGGGCGCGATGTGCAGCTTGGTGATGACCAGCTATGTGCTGCCGGATCGGCCGGATCGGGTGCTGCGGCGCACCATGCGCTCGATGCGCGCCCGGATGGCCATCGTGGCCGACGCCGCCGCCGACCTGGGTGCGATCAGCCCGGTTTCGTCGCGCTGACCAGCCGGGTGGGCGACCACGGGCCGCCGTACCACATCCGCCAGCCCAGACTGCGGCGTTGCACATCCGGCCAACCGAGCTCGCGCAGATAGTCGGCGTGCTTCGCGGTTTCCCACAAGTCGGCGATCAGCAGCCGGCCGCCCGGACGCAACACCCGGATCGCTTCGGTCAACGCGCGCCGGCGGCCCGGCGAGCCGGGGATGTTGTGAATGGCCAGGTTGCTGACCACGATGTCGACGCTGTTGTCCGGCAACGGGAGCGCGGTCATGTCGGCGGTATGCACCTCGACCCGGTCGGCGACGTTTTCCAGGATGGCGTTGGCCAGGGTGGCCTCCGGCGAGTTGCCGGTCTGGTCGGCCTGCCACAGGTCCACCCCGATAGCGCGGCCGCGCGGCACCCGCTTGGCCGCGGCCAGCAGCACCGCTCCGCGGCCACATCCCATACCGAGCACGGTTTCGTCGCCGCGCAACGCCAAGCCGTCGAGCAGGTCATTCCACACCGCGAACTTGCCGCGTCGGGTGGCATGCAGGTACAGCGCAACGTGGACGGCGACGGCGGCGTTGACCGCGAGCGCCACAGCGGCCCACCGTCGTCGACCCCGGGCCCAGCACATCCCGGCAAACACCAGCAGCGCGGCAGAGTGCGTGCCCAGACCGATCGCCTGCCAGCGGGCCGGGATGATGTGAAATGACCCGTCGATGCCGTACTCGCCGCTGTGTTCTCGCGTCGCTCGGTCTGCCAAACCGACTCCTTTCTGCGAACTTTCGCGGTGCGTCTTGGTCACCAGTGTCCGTGGTGGACCACCTCGGTGAACGGCCGCCGGTCCGGCTTGCGGATCGGGCTGAGCGGGCGGTCGGCGGGATAGCCGATCCCGAGCAGATAAGACACCAGCCGATCGTCCGGCATGCCCAGGATGCTGCGGGCTTTGTGCTGATCTTCCACCGACGAATGCCCGGTGCCGATGCCCAGGTCGGCGGCCGCGATCATCATCGCCATGGTCGCCTGGCCGAGGTCATACTGGTCGGTCAGCCGGCGCCGCTCGTTCGGCGGCGTCGGCACCACCAACGCAATCGCGGCCACCGCCGAGCCGATGTGCCCGGCACCCCGCCAGACCGTCGAAAGTTCTTGCAACTGAGCCGGGTCGGTGACGATGATGAAGTCCCACGGCTGCCGGTTCTTGCCGGACGGTGCCCGCCATCCGGCCTCGGCGATCCGGTTCAGGTCGGCGTCGGACACCGGTTCCGGGCGGTAGACCCGCACGTTGCGGCGGGCACAGATGGCATCCCAGGCCTTCATCTCATCCTTTCTCTGCCGAACGAAGTCGACCGAAGCCGGCCGAGCGGCACGCTAAGCCAGGGTGACCGACCCGATCGCGGGGTGCACCGGCATCTCATCGCCGAAGGTGATCCCGATGTCGCGGGCGGTCAACATCGAGTCACAGTCCAGCGGCACCGTCTTCTGCCGGCGGACGGCGTCGGCGAGCGGCACATAGTCCACCGTCGGCGGGTCCAGTGCCACCATCACACCGTCGTGTCCTTCGTCGAGGGCCCGCACCGCGGCGGCGCCGAACCGCAAACCGAGCATCCGGTCGAACGCGGTTGGCGAACCGCCGCGCAACAAGTGGCCGAGCACCACCGAGCGGGACTCGCGGCCGGTCATCTGCTCCAGCGCGGCCGCCACTTTAGCGCCGATACCGCCGAGCCGCTCGGCTTGCCCCACCGACCGGCCGATGATCGAATGCTCACCGCCGACCGGCCGGGCACCCTCGGCGACACACACGATGGAGAACTGGGCGCCGCGCTGCTCGCGCTGGGTGATCAGGGCCGCCACGTATTCGAGGTTGTACGGGATCTCGGGTATCAGGATGGCGTGCGCACCGGAGGCCATGCCGGCACTGAGGGCGATCCATCCGGCGTAGCGGCCCATCACCTCTACCACCAGGATCCGACCGTGCGACGTCGCGGTGGAAAACAACCGGTCGATGCATTCCGATGCGAAATCGACTGCGCTGTCGAAGCCGAACGTCGACGTGGTCTTCTCCAGGTCGTTGTCGATGGTCTTGGGCACCCCGACCAGCCGCAGCCCGGCCTGGTTGAGCCGGTGGGCGATATTCATTGCGCCGTCGCCGCCGACGGTGATCAACGCGTCGATGCGCTGATCCTCGAAGCGGCCCACCAACTCTTCGGTGCGGTCCACTTCGATCCAGCTTCCGTCGCTTTGTTGCACCGGGTAGGCGATCGGGCTGCCGATATTGGTGCTGCCGATGATGGTGCCGCCGAGAATGTGAATGCCGCGCACCCGATCGCGGTTCAGTTCGATCAAGCCGCCGTCCGGGTAGCGCTCCGGGAACATCAAGCCGTTGAAGCCGTCGCGGATGCCGATCACATCCCAGTTCCGGTTGCGGGCCGCCAGGGTGGCCGCCCGGATGACGGCGTTGAGGCCGGGTGCGTCGCCGCCGCCGGTGCTGATGGCGATGCGTTTGATCGGAGATTTCACGATGCCACTGTGCTCTCGCTGGTCGGGTCGATCAGGATCTTGGCATGCGTTCCCGGGTCGGCCAGCGCGTCGAACGCACCGGCCACACCGGCGAGCCCAACCGTTCCGGTGACCAGCGGTGCGGCGTTGACTTTGCCGTCGGCGAGCATGTGCAGGGTGTCACGGAACTCCAGCGGGGTGTAGCCGAAGGCGAACCGCAGGTCGATTTCTTTGTTGATCGCCATCGCCGGGCTATTGTGGTCGGTGTCCATGCTGACACCGACCACCACCACCCGTGAGAACAGCGGGGCGTGGGTAATGATGTCGTCGATGACGCCCGGGACGCCGACGCACTCGAAGACCACCGGGTGTTTGGGCTGGGCCGCGCCGACCGCCTCGGCGGCCCGCCAGATCGGCCACCACGGCACCCGCAGCTTGCCCAGTTTCTCCATGGTGCCGACGGCCAGGTCCAGCGCATCCGGGGTGTGTTGGAGATAGCCGTGGCCGTGGGCGGCGGCGTAGGGCGAGTCCTGCGCCGGGTCGACGACCACGTCGGCACCACAAGCGCTGGCCAGCGCGCGCCGCCCGGGCGAGAAGTCGCTGGCGATCACGGTGCGCACCCCGTGTGCTTTGAGCATGCAGATCACCGCCAGGCCGATCGGCCCGCACCCGATCACCACCGCCACGTCGCGTTTGCCCACGCCGCCGCGCCGGACCGCGTGCCAGCCGACCGCCATCGGTTCGGTCAACGCGGCCACCTCGGCGGACAGCCCGTTCGGGACGGGCAGCGTCATGGATTGTTCCACCAGAAGCTGCTCGGCGTAGCCGCCCGGCGCCATGGCCGACAGTCCAATGCCGTGGACCTGTTTGCCGCGGCGCAGCACCGGCAGTGCGACCACCCGGGTTCCGGCGCGCGGGGTGTTGCGGGTGCCGGGACCCCGGTCGACGACCTCGCCGCAGAACTCATGTCCGAACACCACCTGCTGATCCGAGCGCATGAAGCCGGCGTAGCCGGTTTCGGCCATCATCTCGGCGACGTCGTCGCAGTGCGCGCGAGCATGCAGGTCCGAACCGCAGATGCCGCACCGCAGCACGTTGAGCAGCAGCTGACCCTTGTCCGGCGTCGGCGTCGGCAGGTCGATGACCTCCAGCGTGGCGTGGCTGCAGCTGACCGCTTTCACAAGGCCAGCGTACGAGAACCGGCCCGGCCGCGACGTCGGTGCGGCGGTTTATGGTGGCTCGCGATGGCACTCTATCTGCACCGTGCCGGACGTACCGACCTGCTCGCCGCCGCGCTGGGCGCGCTGCTGGCCGACCCGCCCGCGGACCCGTTCGCCGAAGAGCTGGTTTTGGTGCCGGCCCACGGGGTGGAGCGCTGGCTCAGCCAGCGGCTCGCGCATGTGCTGGGCGCCGGCCGCGGCGGCGACGGGGTGTGCGCCGGGGTGGTGTTCCGCAGCCCTGGTTCGCTGATCGCCGAGATCACCGGCACGGCCGACTCCGGTCTCGGCGATCCGTGGTCACCGGACCCGCTGACCTGGCCGCTGCTGGACGTCATCGACGCCAGCTGCGACGAGCCCTGGTGCCGCACCCTGGCAACACATCTGGGGCACTACCACACCGGTACCCAGGCGGAGTTGCGCCGCGGTCGGCGCTATCCGGTGGCCCGCCGACTGGCCGGCCTGTTCGCCTCCTATGCCCGGCAGCGCCCGCAGTTGCTGATCGACTGGCTGGACGGCCGCGACACCGACGGTGCGGGCGGCACCTTGGATGCGGATCTGTCCTGGCAGCCGCCGCTGTGGCGGGCGCTGGTGGCCGTGCAGAAAGCCGAGGCCGGCGTCGATCCCCCGCATATCCGCCACCAGCAGACCGTCGACCGGCTGCGCGCGGCGCCCACCGAGAACCTGCCGGCCCGGCTGTCGCTGTTCGGCCACACCCGGCTGGCGGTCACCGACATCGAGTTGCTGGACGCCCTGGCCACCCACCACGAGCTGCACCTGTGGCTGCCACACCCATCCGAAGCGCTGTGGCAGCGGCTGGCCGGCAGCCACGGCCCGGTGCCGCGCTCGGCGAGCACCGACTCACCGGAAGCAACGCACCCGCTGCTCGAGACGCTGGGCCGGGACCTGCGTGAACTGCAACGCGCGCTGCCGGCCGAGGCGCACACCGATGAATACCTCGGCGGCGCCGGCCATTCCAGCACCGCCGAAACCCTGCTGGGCTGGCTGCAATCCGACATCGCCGCCGACGAGGTGCGCAAGGACGGCCGCACCTTCGATCCAACCGACCGCTCGGTTCAGGTGCACGCCTGTCACAGCCCGGCCCGCCAGATCGACGTGCTGCGCGAGGTCCTGCTCGGTCTGCTGTCCGACGACCCGACGCTGCAGCCGCGCGACATCGTGGTGATGTGTCCGGACATCGAAACCTATGCGCCGTTGATCGCCGCCAATTTCGGGTTGGGTGAGCTGGCCGGTCAAGCCCATCCGGCCCACCGGTTGCGGGTCAAACTGGCCGACCGGGCGCTCAGCCGGACCAATCCGCTGCTGGCGGTGGCCGCCGAGCTGCTGAGTGTCGCCGACAGTCGAGGCACCGCCTCCCAGGTGCTCAACCTCGCCCAAGCGGCACCGGTGCGGGCCCGATTCGGTTTCACCGACGACGATCTGGCGGTCATCACCGCCTGGGTGCGGGAGGCGAATATCCGGTGGGGCTTCGACACCGCCCAGCGAGCGGTGTTCGGTCTCGGCGACATCTGGCAGAACACCTGGCGGTTCGGGCTGGACCGGATCCTGACCGGGGTGTCGATGTCCGACGATTCGCAGGCGTGGCTGGACACCGTGCTGCCGCTCGATGACGTCGGCAGCAACGACGTTGAGCTGGCCGGCCGGTTCGCCGAATTCGTGGCGCGGTTGCACACCGCCGCCGGTGAGCTGACCGGCGCCCGGCCGCTGGCCGAGTGGATCAGCGGACTCACCGATGCCGTCGCGGCGCTCACCCGGGTCGGCCCGGACGACGCCTGGCAGCAGGGCCAGCTGCAGCGTGAGTTCGCCAGCGTCGTGGAACAGGCCGGATCACGGGCGGACAGCCTGCTGCGGCTGCCCGATGCGCGGGCGCTGCTGGACGGCCACTTCGCCGGCCGGCCCACCCGGGCGAACTTCCGCACCGGCACCTTGACGGTGTGCACCATGGTGCCGATGCGGTCGGTGCCGCACCGGGTGATCTGCCTGGTC
>CAZPZQ010000110.1:0-10456 GCA_964590745.1 uncultured Mycobacterium sp.
CTCACCGAGCACGGCATCGAGCGCAAGGACTTCAACTCCTACGGGTCGCGGCGCGGTAACCACGAGGTGATGATCCGCGGCACGTTCGCCAATGTTCGGCTGCGCAACCAGTTGGCACCCGATACCGAGGGCGGTTTCACCCGGGACTTCACCCAGGGCAACGGGGAAGC
Organism: uncultured Mycobacterium sp.; assembly: GCA_964590745.1. Lineage (GTDB taxonomy): Bacteria > Actinomycetota > Actinomycetes > Mycobacteriales > Mycobacteriaceae > Mycobacterium. The sequence continues at coordinate 171 of CAZPZQ010000110.1, forward strand.
ACCGGTGACCACCATCTACGAGGCTTCGGTGAACTACCTGGCGGCCGGCACGCCGCTGGTAATCCTGGCCGGCAAAGAATACGGGTCCGGCTCGTCGCGCGACTGGGCGGCCAAGGGCACCCTGCTGCTCGGTGTCCGCGCGGTGCTCGCCGAGTCCTACGAGCGGATCCATCGGTCCAACCTGATCGGGATGGGCGTGCTGCCGTTGCAGTTCCCCAAGGGCCAAGACGCCGACAGCCTGGGGTTGACCGGCGAGGAGACCTTCGACATCACCGGGGTGACGGCGCTGGCCGACGGCATCCCGGACACGGTGCACGTCAAGGCCGGTGATGTCGAATTCGATGCAGTGGTGCGTATCGACACCCCGGGCGAAGCGGACTACTACCGGCACGGCGGCATCATGCAGTACGTGCTGCGCCAACTGCTGGATCAAGGCAGCACGACCAAGGCGTGACTGATCAAGCAATCGGATAACTAGACAAGGAGACGCCGATGGCAGACGCGATGTTCCACCCCATGACACCGGAGATCAACAAGCGTCGCCGGGAATTAGCACCCGGCATTCTCGACGCGTGGGAGAACTTCAGCCACGCGGCGTTCGCCGCGGGTGCGCTGGACGAGAAGACCAAGCAACTCATCGCCGTCGCGGTTGCGCACACCACCCAGTGCCCCTACTGCATCCGCGGACACACCAAGGTGGCCCACAGCAAGGGCTGCAGCGATGAGGAGATCATGGAGGCCATCTGGGTCGCCGCCGAAATGCGCTCCGGCGCCGCGATGGCCCACTCCACCCTCGCTATTGAAGAACTCTCGAAAATAGAAGCACCGTCGAGATAGCCGAAGGCACTCGATGGACACCGGGCATCAGCGCCTGGATCTGCACCGCGTTGACCCGAAAGCCCAGCAAGCCGTGCTGGCGATGGAAACCTACGTGCGGCACAGCGGGCTGGATGGCGGCTTGTATGAATTGATCAAAATCCGTGCGTCGCAATTGAATTCATGTGCATTCTGCCTGGATATGCACAACCGCGACGCCCGGAAGCGTGGCGAAGACCAACGCCGGCTCGATGTGCTCTCGGCTTGGCGGGAAGCGCCGAGCCTGTTCACCGACGCAGAGCGGGCAGCGCTGGCGTTCACCGAGGCTGTCACCCGCATCGGTGACGCCGGCGTACCGGACGCGGTGTGGAACGACGTCGCGGCGCACTTCGACGAAGCCGGGATCGTGCATCTACTGATGGCGATAGCCACCATCAACGTGTGGAATCGGCTCGCCGTGACCACCCACCAGCAACTCCCCCGCGTCTCCACCCCGCCGTGATCGGGTCACCGGCGTTGGCTACCCGCTGCCTTGCAAATCGGTAATCATTGGCCAACGCCCTTCGCCCAGCCGGTCCAAGTGGTATACCGAGACACACGGCCGTGCTCAGTGGACCGATGTCGGAGTCCTCCGGCTCCCTGGATCCGCCGCATTGACGGGATCGCTGCCGACGCTGCTGTCTCGGATCGCTGGGTGCGATGCGTGGCGGGACCGCGAGAGAACGGGTGGGTTCGATGACGGCAGGTACATCACGAGCATCGTTGGCCCCGCTGTTGCCTGGCGGAGAGCCCGTCGAATCACTGCTGCGGCGAGCGCAATTCTTCACCCCGGGAGCACCCAGCCCGGATCATCGCGAGGTGCTACGCCGCGGCGGACGCGGAGCCGAAGAGTTTTATCGACAGCGCTGGCGGCACGGCAAGGTGGTGCGCTCCACCCACGGGGTGAACTGCACCGGATCGTGCTCCTGGATGGTCTACGTCAAGGAAGGCATCATCACCTGGGAGACCCAGGCCGTGGACTATCCATCGGTGGGCCCGGACAGCCCCGAGTACGAGCCGCGGGGGTGCCCGCGGGGGGCGTCGTTCTCCTGGTATACCTATTCGCCGGCGCGGGTGCGCTACCCCTACATCCGGGAACCGCTGCTGGCCATGTGGCGAGAAGCGCGTGCCCGGCTCGGCGATCCGGTGGCCGCCTGGGCGGAGATCACCGGTGATCCGGAGAAGGCGGCCGCTTACAAGTCAGCGCGCGGGCAGGGTGGTTTCCTGCGGGCCCCGTGGGCCGAAGTCAGCGAGTTGATCGCCGCCGCGTACGTACACACGGTCAGGGAATACGGTCCGGATCGGGTGGTGGGCTTTTCTCCGATCCCGGCGATGTCCCAGGTTTCCTACGCCGCGGGCACCCGGTTTCTATCCATGATTGGCGGCACCGTGCTGTCGTTCTACGACTGGTACGCCGACATGCCGATCGCGTCGCCGCAGGTTTACGGTGACCAGACCGACGTTCCGGAGTCGGGCGACTGGTGGAACGCCGCGTATCTGATCATCTGGGGCACCAATCTGCCGATTACCCGCACCCCGGACGCCCATTTCATGGTCGAGGCGCGTTACCGCGGTCAAAAAGTCGTCGTGGTCAGCCCGGACTACTCCGACCACACCAAGTTCGCCGACGACTGGTTGGCGTGCTCGCCGGGCACCGACGGCGCACTCGCGATGGCGATGGGGCACGTAGTGCTGACCGAATTCTTTCGGGACCGGCAGGTGCCGTATTTCCAGTCCTACGTCAAGACCTACACCGACCTGCCGTTCCTGGTGACGCTGCGCAGGCGGGAGGGCGAAACCGAACCGGTGTACCTGCCCGACCGGTTTCTCACCGCCGTCGACTTGGGCCGGCAGGTTGAGAACGCGGCCCACCGCACCGTGCTGCTGGACGCGGTGACCGGGGAACCGGTGCTGCCCAACGGCACCGTGGCCGACCACTTCAACGAGGCCGGCAAGGGTAAATGGAACCTCGACCTCGGTGATGTCGATCCGGCGCTGAGTGTCTACGACCGCCGCACCGACGCGGTCGCAATTGACCTACCGCGTTTCGACATCGGCGAGACCGAGGGCGGGTCCGCGATCCGGCGCGGTGTTCCTGTGCTGCGACTGGGTGAGCATCTGGTGACGACGGTATTCGACCTCTTGATGGCGCACTACGCGGTGCGCCGCGACGGGTTGCCGGGCGAGTGGCCGACCGGCTACGACGACGCCGCCCAGCCGTACACCCCGGCTTGGCAGGAACCGATCACCTCGGTGCCGGCCGTTGCCGCCGCCCGGGTCGCACGCGAGTTTGCCCGCAGCGCTGAGCTGTCCAAAGGCCGGTCGATGATCGCTATGGGTGCGGGCACCAACCACTGGTTTCACTCCGACCAGATCTACCGGACTTTCTTCACGCTGACCATGCTGTGCGGCTGTCAGGGCGTCAACGGCGGCGGCTGGGCGCACTATGTCGGTCAGGAGAAGGTACGCCCACTCACCGGGTGGCAGCAGGTCGCCTTCGCGCTGGACTGGCAGCGGCCGACCCGGCACATGACCGGCACCTCGTTCTTTTACTTGCACACCGATCAGTGGCGCTACGAGCAGTTCAATGCTGACGAGTTGTCGTCTCCGCTGGGCCGCGGACTGTTCCGCGGCCGGACGATGGCGGACGCGCTGGCACAGGCGTCCCGGCTGGGCTGGACACCGTCACACCCGATGTTCGACCGAAACCCGTTGAGCCTGGCCGATTCCGCGGCCAAGGCAGAAAAGAGTGTCGGGGACTACGTGGTGGACGAACTACGGGCTGGTCGGCTGCATTTCGCCGGCGAGGACCCGGACAATCCGGTCAACTTCCCACGAATACTCACCGTTTGGCGGGCCAACCTGCTGGGGTCATCCGGCAAAGGCATGGAATACTTCATGAAACACCTGCTCGGCGCTCAAAATGCGGTACGCGCCGACGAGTCACCCGAGCACTTGCGCCCGGCCGAAGTTCGCTGGCGTGAGCCCGCACCGGTCGCCAAACTGGACCTGGCCGTCACCCTCGATTTCCGGATGACCAGTACGTGCACCTACTCCGACGTTGTGTTGCCGGCAGCGACATGGTACGAGAAGTTCGACATCTCTACCACCGACATGCATCCGTTCGTGCATTCGTTCAATCCGGCCATCGCACCGCCGTGGGAAACCCGCACCGACTTCGAGGCATTCGCCACCATCGCCCGCGACTTCTCCCGGTTGGCGCAGCAGCACCTCGGCGTCCGCACCGATGTGGTCGCCGCCCCGCTGATGCATGACAGCTCCGATGAACTCGCCCAACCCGGTGGCGTGGTTGCCGACTGGACCCGCGATGAGTGCGAGCCGATACCCGGGGTGACGATGCCCAAGCTGGTGACGATCGAGCGTGACTACACCGCGGTAGCAGCCAAGATGGCGGCGCTCGGGCCGCTGGTGGAGACCGTCGGCACCGGAGTCAAGGGCGTGCTGTGGAAGCCCACGACGGCCGTCAGTTGGCTGGGCCGCCAAAACGGCTTGGTTCACGGCGGGCCGGATTCACCGGTCAACGGCCGCCCATCGTTGGCTCGCGACATCCACATGGCCGAGGCCATTCTGGCGTTGTCCGGCACCACCAATGGCCGGATGGCTCTGCTGGGCTGGCAGGATCTGGAGGAGCGTACCGGGATGGAGCTGGCCGACCTGGCCGCGGAGCGCTCCGGTGAACGGATCACGTTCGAGGACACCCAAATTCAGCCGCGCTCAGTGATCACCTCGCCGGAATGGTCTGGCAGCGAGAAAGGTGGCCGTCGTTATTCGCCGTTCGTGGTGAACGTCGAACGCAAGAAACCGTGGCACACCCTGACCGGCCGGATGCATTTCTTCCTCGATCACGACTGGATCGCCGAATATGGAGAGTGGCTGCCGGTGTATCGTCCGCCGCTGAACTACCGGCGACACTTCGGTGAACAGGGCCTGGCCGACGAGGGCCGCCCGGAGATCACCGTGCGCTACCTCACGCCGCACTCGAAGTGGTCGATCCACTCCGAGTATCAGGACAACCTGCACATGCTGCGACTGTTCCGTGGTGGACCGGTGATCTGGATGAGTCCGCGAGACGCCAGAAAAATCAATGTGGCCGACAATGATTGGATCGAGGCCTACAACCGCAATGGTGTGGTCGCCTGCCGGGCGGTTGTGACCCACCGGATGCCGGAAGGCACCGTGTTCATGTACCACGCCATGGACCGTCACCTGATGACGCCGAAATCGGAGGTCTCCGGCTGGCACGGCGGTGGCGATAATTCGCTGACCCGTTTGGTGATCAAGCCGACCCACATGATCGGTGGGTACGCCCAGCAGTCGTTCGGCTTCAACTATCACGGACCGACCGGCAACCAGCGCGACGAGATCACCGTCATCCGCCGCCGGTCACAGAAGGTGCAGTACGCATGAAAAGCCCAACGGGACGGGGAGGTCCACGATGAGGGTGATGGCCAATGTGTCGATGGTGATGAACCTCGACAAATGCATCGGCTGCCACACCTGCACGGTCACTTGCAAGCAGACGTGGACAAACCGTCCCGGCACCGAGTACGTCTACTTCAACAATGTCGAGACAAAACCTGGCATCGGCTACCCGAAACGGTATGAGGACCAAAACAAATGGCACGGTGGCTGGACACTGGACCGCAAGGGTCGGCTGCAATTGATGGCCGGCGGTCGGGTGCGCAAACTGATGTCGATCTTCTACAACCCGGACCTGCCCAGCATCGATGACTACGGGGATCCGTGGACTTACGACTACCAGACCGTGATCGACGCACCGCTGGGCACGCCGAATCCGACCGCCCATTCCATCTCCGCACTCACCGGGCGCGACATGAACGTCAACTGGGGCAGTAACTTCGACGACGACCTGGCCGGCGCGCCGGAACTTGCCCTTGACGATCCCAACCTGGCCGGGTTGGAAGAACAGGTGAAGATGGAGTTCGAGGACGTCTTCATGTTCTATCTGCCCCGCATCTGCGAGCACTGCCTCAACCCGTCCTGCGTCGCGTCCTGCCCGTCGGGTGCGATGTACAAGCGCGCCGAGGACGGCATCGTGTTGGTCGACCAGGACAAATGCCGGGGTTGGCGATTCTGTGTGTCCGGCTGCCCCTACAAGAAGGTGTACTTCAACCACCGCACCGGCAAAGCCGAGAAGTGCACATTCTGCTATCCGCGCACCGAGCAGGGCCTACCCACGATCTGCTCGGAGACCTGCGTGGGCCGTCTACGGTATTTGGGCTTGTTCCTTTACGACGCCGACAAGGTGCTCGACGCCGCCGCGGTACCCGACGTGCAGGATCTCTACGAAGCCCAGTTGGGTGTCTTCCTCGACCCCCATGATCCGGAAGTGCAAGCTGCGGCGGAACGAGCCGGCATTCCGCACGACTGGGTCGAGGCGGCTAAACGGTCGCCCTGCTACGAATTGGCGGTGCGCCACCGGGTGGCGCTGCCGCTGCATCCGGAATACCGCACCCTACCGATGGTTTGGTACATTCCGCCGTTGTCGCCGGTGGCCGATATCGTCGATGCTCAAGGCTACGACGCCGACAATCCCGACAATGTGTTCGCGACCATCGACTCGCTGCGCATTCCGATCGACTACCTGGCCAACTTGTTCACCGCGGGCGACTCCGCGGTGATCCGCACGGTGCTGCGCAAACTCACCGCGATACGCAGCATCCAGCGTGCCAAACAGCTGGGTCTCTACATCGACACCGACCTGCCGGCTACCGTAGGTTCCACCGCGGGTGATCTCGAGGACCTGTACCGGCTGCTGGCGATCGCCAAATACGAAGAGCGCTATGTCATCCCGCCCGCACACACCGAAGAGGCCGGTCGGCTGATGGGTCAGCACGAGCAGTTGTTCTGCAGCCTGGACAGCGACGGCGGGCCGGGCATGGGTGGCATGGGGCCGACCGGTCCACACGGCATCGGGTCGTACCACCCGCCGCATACCCAGGACCAACAAGCCCGGCCCGCCGCGCCGCAGGCGTCGACGAAAGATAGCCGCCCGCCTCGGTTCAACCTGCTCGACTGGAATGGGCGAGATCCCGCCCCCGGAATGTTTCCGGAACCGGGGCGAGCATGAATACCCAGACGGTCAAGCTGGCGTCGGTGCTGCTGCAGTACCCGACCGTGGCGCTGTTCGACGGATTGGCTGAGCTTGACCGGTTCGCGGCAACCGCAGGCCCGAAGGCGGCCCGGGAATCCCTCCAGCGGTTCCTGGGCTGGTTGCGCACCACCCCGGCCACCGAGGTCGCCCAACACTATGTGCGAACTTTCGACCTACGCCGGCGCTGCGCGCTCTACCTCACGTACTACCGCTATGGAGACACCCGCAAGCGGGGTATGGCGATGGTGGTGTTCAAGGCGGCCTACCGGGACGCCGGCTATGTGGTATCCGAAGACGAATTACCCGACTTCCTGCCGGTGGTACTGGATTTCGCTGCCCTGTGCCCGAAAGGTGAGCGGTTGCTGTGCAGCCACCGCGCCGACCTGGAGCTGCTTCGCCGGGGACTGGTGAAAGAGCGGTCACCGTACGCCGACGTGGTCGCCGCGGTCGCCACGGCGCTACCCAAGCTCGGCAAACGCGAACTGGGCCAGGTGCGAGCTGCGTGGAAGGCCGGTCCGCCCACCGAGGAAGTCGGCTTGGAGCCATTCGCTCCGCCGGAGTACCTGTCCGGCTACGGCGCGGCCGGTGGCGCTGAGAATCGGGAGGGCGATCGATGCCGCACATAACCACCTGGCATCTGTGGTGGTGGGTGATCCTGCCGTACGTCGCGATGGTCGTGTTCATCGTCGGGCACGTCTGGCGCTGGCGATACGACCAGTTCGGCTGGACCAGCCGCTCCAGCCAACTGCAGGAGCGCCGGATGCTCAAATGGGGCGCTCCGCTGTTTCACTACGCCACCTTCGCCGCGATCGGCGGGCACGTCATCGGCATACTGATCCCGAAAGCGTTCACCGACTGGGTGGGCATCCCGGAACGGGTCTACCAACATTTCTCCGGTATCGCCGGTTCGATGGCAGCGATCGGTGTGCTGATCGGCGGCGGAATCCTGCTGCTTCGCCGGACCGCGGTCCCGCGGGTGCGGGCCACCACCAGCGGTGTGGACTATCTGGCGCTGATCCTGCTCGGCATCATCGTGCTGCTCGGTGTCTACCTCACCCTGGCAGTCCAGGAATTCGGATCCGGCTACGAATACCGCAACTCGGTCGGGGTGTGGTTCAGAAGCCTGTTTATTTTGCACCCGAACGTCCACGCGATCGTCGACGCGCCGATCATGTATCAGGTACATGCCACCGCAGCCTGGGCTATCTTCGCGGTCTGGCCGTTCAGCCGGCTGGTGCACGCGTGGAGTTTCCCGCTGTGGTATCTGTGGCGTCCCTACGTCGTCGTCCGCAGCCGGGTCCCCCGGCACCCGAAAGAGCCGGGCACCGGCGGAAAGTGGCGCAAGATCGGTGTGCCCTACTGATGATCGGCTGACCGCGGAGCATCCCACCGGGGTCCGTGCGGCGGTGCGGACCCTCAACCCGGGCTATTTCGCTTTGGTGATGGCCTCCGGCATCATCTCGGCGGCCATGTACCACCAACGGGCGACCTATCTTTCGGTGCTGCTGCTATGGGTGGCCGTACTCGCCTACATCGTCTTAGTGACGGTTTCCGCGGTCCGGCTCATCGCTTTCCCCAGCGAGTTCAAGGCCGACCTGTACGATTCCGGCCGCGCATTCGGGCTGTTCACTTTTGTTGCGGCGACGAACGTATTGGGCACCAGGCTGGTCATCGGCGGCCACAACCCGGTTGCGGTCGGCCTGCTCATGGTCGGTTCGCTGGCTTGGCTGGTACTGGGTTATCTGGTGCCTTGGACGGCGGTACTGAGCACCGCGGAACGACCGGTCATCCAGCGGGCCAACGGCACCTGGTTTATCTGGGTGGTGGCCAGCCAATCCATTGCAGTGCTTTCCGCCACGCTGCAGCCGAACATGACACCGGGCTGGCGGCAGAGCCTCGCCCTGCTCGCGGTGACCTCCTGGTCGGTTGGGGTCTTCCTCTACGGCTCGGCCGGATTCTTCGTCGCCGCACGCATGCTGCTCTACCCACTGCGCCCAGAGGAACTGATTCCGCAGTATTGGGTGTCGATGGGTGCCGCCGCCATCACTGTTCTGGCCGGCGCCCGCATCGTGGAGATGGCCGAAGCGCCGATGGTCAACGCCACCCGCGGTCTGATCGCCGGGACATCGGTGGTGTTTTGGGCGTTCGGCAGTTGGTTGATTCCGCCGCTCATTGCGGCCGGCGTTTGGCGGCACATCGTGCACCGGATACCGCTGCGCTACGAAGCTCCGCTGTGGAGTGTGATCTTTCCGCTCGGCATGTACGGGCTGGGCGGACACTACCTGGGGCAGGCTGACCACCTGCCCATCGTCTACGTCATTGGTTCGGTCGGCAGTTGGATTGCCTTGACGGCGTGGAGTATAACGTTCCTGGCCATGCTGTATCACTTGGTGAAAACCCTCGGGTTCGGTGACCGCTGATGGCGCGAAAACGGCGCAACTATCCCCGGGCGATTCGTTCCCAGAATGCGACCCATTCCCGCTCGTGCCCGATACCGGCCTCTAAGGTCATGCGCGGACCAGACGACATCGGGTCGGGTGCCTGTTGAGCCATCCGCTCGTACTCGGCGAGTTTCTCTCGGTGGGCGGCCAGCTGTGTCTGAGCCAGCTTCTGCGGGTCGGCGCCGAAATACAGCTTCAGCAGCCCCGGGTCGCGCAGCTCGGATAACGCGCTGGTGTCCTCCGCGCGCCAGTCGGCAAGCGCTTGGTGTCCGCGGTCGGTCAACGTGTAGTGCTTGCGGCGGCGGCCGCCCTCTTCGCGCCGCTCCTGCAGGTAGCCGGCACCGGCGAGGCGCGCAGGCTCGCCGTACACCTGGGCATGCTGCAGCGACCAGAAGCTGCCGACGCCGGCGGCCACCCGCTGTTTGAGTTCGTACGGGGTCGCCTCGCCGTTGAGCTCGATCAGGCCGAGGACAACGTAGGAGGTCGGGGTCAGTCGAATCATTGCAATAGTCCAAAATAGATGGTATAGGTTGATCTATTGATCATAACCCGGAAGGGGCGACGCGACAGTGACAACCGACAAGGAGCCGACATGACTACTAGCTTGGCAACGCCCCCGGCTCACCCGCCACGCCAGAAAGCCACCGCTGATCCTCCCGTGCGGGTCGGAGACCGGGAGCGGGAACGCACTGCTATTTGTCTCGGACAGGCATTCGCCCAGGGATATCTATCGATGGCGGAGTATGAAACCCGCGTGGGCCGGGCGTTTGAGGCCCGGACCGTCGGGGCGCTGAATGATTTGATTACCGACTTGCCCGTCCAACGGATCAGTCGGCGTGATCCGCGTCGCCGCA
>CAZPZQ010000111.1:0-10157 GCA_964590745.1 uncultured Mycobacterium sp.
CCGGCGGCGGCGCCGGCGCCGCGAGCATCAAGAGCCATCACAACGTCGGTGGCCGGCCCGACGATCTGCAGTTCACTTTGGTGGAGCCGCTTCGACTGCTGTTCAAAGACGAGGTTCGTGCGGTCGGTCGGGAGTTAGGGTTGCCGGAGAACATCGTTGCCCGCCAACCGTTTCCGGGCCCGGGGCTGGGCATCCGAATCGTCGGCGAGGTCACCCAGGAACGGCTGGACACGTTGCGGCGCGCCGACGCGATAGCCCGCGAGGAGTTGACCGCCGCCAGTCTGGACCATCAGATCTGGCAGTGCCCGGTGGTGCTGCTGGCCGATATCCGCTCGGTCGGGGTGCAAGGCGACGGGCGCACCTACGGGCATCCGATCGTGTTGCGGCCGGTGTCCAGCGAGGACGCCATGACCGCCGACTGGACCCGGGTGCCCTATGAGGTGCTGGAGCGGATCTCCACCCGCATCACCAACGAGGTGGCCGAGGTGAACCGGGTGGTGCTGGACATCACCAGCAAACCGCCGGCCACCATCGAGTGGGAGTGAAATTTGCGTCGAGTGCGCGGTTTGATACATAACTCGCGACAACGGGCGGATCGGATCGCGCACTCGCGAGCCGAGCCTGGGAGCGAGTAACCATGCGCACGGCGTTCGTCACCGGCGGTTCGGGCTTCATCGGCGGTCGGCTGATCGAACGGCTGGTCGCCGACGGGGTGCAGGTGCGTGGGCTGGCCCGCAGCGACCGCGCGGCGGCCCGGGTGGCCGAACTGGGCGCCGAGCCGATCACCGGCGACCTGTCCGACGTCGACGTGCTCGCGGCCGGCTGCGCCGGAGCGGAGGTGGCCTTCCATGCTGCCGCCCGAGCCCAGGCCACCGGCAGTTGGCGGCAGTTCACCGAGGCCAATGTCGACGGCACCCGCCACGTGATCGCCGCCTGCCGACGGGCCGGCGTCGGACGGCTGGTGCATGTCGGCACCGAGGCCGCACTGATGGCGGGCCAGCCGCTGGTCGACGTGGACGAGACGGCTCCGCTGCGCCCAGACTCCCCGGCGCCCTACCCGGCGACCAAGGCCGCCGCGGAGCAACTGGTGGTGGCTGCGAACTCGGCGGAGCTGACGACGGTGGTGGTGCGGCCGAGGTTCGTCTGGGGACGCGGCGACACCTCGGTGCTGCCCCAACTGGTCGACATGGTTCGGGCCGGCAGGTTCGCCTGGATCGGCGGTGGACGCCAGCTGACCGATACCACGCACGTGGACAACGTGGTGCACGGTCTGCTGCTGGCCGCCGAACGCGGCCGACCGGGCCAGGCATACTTCGTCACCGATGGTGTGCCGGTGGTGTTCCGGGAGTTCGTCACCGACCTGCTGGCCACCCAGGGGGTCAGCCCGCCGGACCGCTCGGTGCCACTGTGGGCGGCCAAGACGGCCGCCGCCGCGAGCGGCTGGGTGTGGCGGCTGCTGCCCGGGGCGCCGCCGCTGCAGCCGTTCGCGGTGTGGGTGGCCGGTATGCAGTGCACCATCGACATCAGCAAGGCCCGCGCCGAGTTGGAGTATCAGCCGGTGCGCACCCATGCCGATGGTCTGGCCGCTATGTCCCGGTGACGCCCGCCGGCGACGCCCGCCGGCAGTGACATATGTGGCTGTTGTGGCCGTTGATGAGCCAGTGGTGGCCCCGCTTGACGATGTCGGGGGGTGGGTGTTCACTCGGATCATATCGAACATAGTTTCGATACATTGGGACACCCGGAGGAACCATGACGGCGGCTCTTGGCCTTCAACAGCGGCTCGGCAACCACGCTGACCAGTTGGCCCACCTGCGTCGTCAAATGGCGGCGGTGTCCGGGAAGGTGGGGTCCGGGCGGCGCGGCGGGACACCTCAAGCCGGCGAGCCCGCGCCGGAGTCGTGGCTGCCGGTCCCGGAGTCGCTGGCGGGGGCGCTACCGGCCGGATTGCCGCGCGGAACGGTGGCAGTGCTGTCCGGGGCCCGGTCGCCGGCGCTGGGCCTGGTGGCTGCGGTGACGGCCGCCGGGGGGAATGCGGCCATCGTCGGTCAGCCGGATATCGGGCTGCTGGCCGCGGCGGAGATGGGCGCCGACCTGAGTCGGCTCGCCACCATCCCCGACCCGGGCACCGACCCGGTGGAGGTCGCCGCGGTGTTGATGGATGGCATGGACCTGGTGGTGCTCGGCTTGGGTGGTCGGTCGGTGTCGGCGGCGCGGGGCCGGGCGGTGGCGGCCCGGGCGCGTCACCGAGGCTGCAGCCTGCTGGTCGTCGATGGTGACTGGCAGGGCGCGACGCTGCGGCTGGAAGCCCGGGTGCGCGGTTATGAGATAGTGGGCAGCTTTGCCGCCGGGTTCGGTCGGATCGGTGCGGTGCGGCTCGAGGTACAGGCGCGGGGACGGACGGTCGCCCGGGCCCGGCCCGGATAGCGGTGAGCAGTGCCGGGCAGTTCGGTGTCGTCTCGGGTATTGGCGATCTGGTGTATGGATTGGCCCGCGGTCGCCGCAGCGGCGGCCGCGGGCCTGCCGGCGACCACACCGGTAGCGGTCACCCTGGCCAACCGGGTGGTCGCCTGCTCGTCGACGGCCCGGGCCGCCGGCGTGCGGCGTGGGCTGCGACGGCGGGAGGCCCAGGCCCGCTGCCCACAGTTGCAGGTGGCGGCTGCGGACACCGACCGGGACGCCCGGTTCTTCGAGCCGGTGCTCGCCGCGGTGGACGAGTTGGTGCCCCGCGCCGAGGTGCTGCGACCCGGGCTGTTGGTGATGTCGGTGCGCGGCGCGGCCCGGGTTTACGGCTCCGAACAACAGGCGGCCGAACGGCTGGTTGACGCGGTGTCTGTGAGTACCGCAGTCGGTGCCGAATGTCAGGTCGGAATCGCCGACGGGCTGTCCACCTCGGTGCTCGCTGCCCGCGCCGGCCGCATCGTATCGCCGGGCCAAGACGCACGGTTCTTGTCCGTACTGTCCATCCGGCAACTCGCCACCGAACCCAGCTTGTCCGGCCCGGGCCGAGACGACCTGGTAGATCTGCTGTGGCGGATGGGCATTCGGACCATCGGACAGTTCGCTGCGCTGTCGCGAACCGATGTGGCGTCGCGGTTCGGCGCCGACGCGGTCGCCGCGCACCGCTTCGCCCACGGCGAGCCGGAGCGTGCACCGTCCGGGCGGGAGCCAGCGCCGGACCTCGACGCCGTGCGGCACTGCGATCCGCCGATCGACCGGATCGATGCCGCGGCATTTGCCGGGCGGGCACTGGCCGACACCCTGCACCAGGCGCTGGCGGCCGCCGGGGTGGGCTGCACCCGGCTGGCCATTCACGCCGCCACCGCCGACGGGGAAGAGCTGACCCGGGTGTGGCGGTGCGCCGAGCCGCTGACCGAGGACGCCACCGCCGACCGGGTGCGTTGGCAACTGGATGGCTGGTTGAATGCCCGGACCACCGAAGGTAAACCCATCGGGCCGGTGGTGCGGCTGCGGTTGCAGCCGGTGGAGGTGGTGGCCGCCGAGGCGCTGCAACTGCCGTTGTGGGGCGGCTTGGGTTCTGGCGCCGAGGAGGACCGGCTGTGGGCCCGCCGGGCACTGGTGCGGGTGCAGGGTCTGCTCGGGCCGGAAGCGGTGCAGGTGCCGGTGCTGTCCGGCGGCCGCGGTCCGGCCGAACGCATCACCTTGACGCCGCTGGGTGACGAACCGGTACCGCGGGCCGATCCGAACCAGCCGTGGCCCGGTCGGTTGCCCGAGCCGTCGCCGACGGTGTTGCTCGATGACCCGGTGGAACTCCTTGATGCTCAACGTAACCCGATCCGGGTGACCGGTCGGGGACTGTTCACGGCGGACCCGGTGCACCTGGTCGGCCACGGCCGGGACAGCCGGCTGCGCTGGTGGACCGGGCCCTGGCCGGTCGACGAGCGGTGGTGGGATCCGGACCGGACCGGAGCGGGGTCGGGCCGGGTGGCCCGCGCCCAGGTGTTGTTGGACGGTGCCGGTGAGCCCGGCGCGGCGCTGCTGCTGTGCTATCGCGGCCGACGCTGGTATCTGGAGGGAAGCTACGAATAGGTCGCCATCCGGCGGTGTGCCGGCGCCCGGCCCGGCGGCTGGATCGGCGGCGGCAACAACGGTTTACGGGCCCGCACCGCGACGGTCGACGGTGCACTGGTGCTCAGGGTGACTTCGTCGCCGGCGTGCCGGATGGTCAGCTCACCGTCGGGCCCGTCCCGCAGGGTGTAGGTGACGTCTTCAGGTGTGGCGTCTACAGTTAGCCGAAATCCACGCCACTGCAAGCGAAACCGCAAACAGGAGATCCCTTCCGGCAGCGCGGGGTCGAGGGACAGCACACCATCGTCGTCGCGCAGCCCGCCGAAGCCCAACACCAGCGCGGTCCAGGTTCCGGCCAGGGCCGCCAAGTGCACACCGTCGCGGGTGTTCGCATGCAGATCCCGCAGGTCGATCAGTGCGGTCTCGTAGGTGTAGTCGTGGGCCAACTCCAGATGGCCGACCTCAGCGCACATCACCGCCTGGGTGCAGGACGACAGCGACGAGTCGCGCACCGTGCGCCGTTCGTAATAGTCGACGTTGCGGGCCTTCTGTTCGGGCGTGAATGCGTGGCTGCGCCACTGCATGGCCAACAGCACATCGGCCTGCTTGACCACCTGGGCCGGATACAGCCGCACGTACGGCTGGCTCAGCAGCAGCGGATAGGCGGTGGTGGCGTCGAAGTTCCACTCGGCCTGGGAGGTGAAGCCTTCGCACTGCGGATGCACGCCCAGTTCTTCGTCGTAGGGGATGTGTACGGCGTCGGCTGCGGCCCGCCAGGCCGCCGTCTCCTCGGTGCGGACGCCCATCTCGCGGGTCGTCTCGGGATGGCGGGCGCAGGCCTCCGCGGCGCTGCGCAGATTATGCGCCGCCATCAGGTTGGTGAAGACATTGTCGTGGACCAGCGCGGTGTACTCGTCCGGACCGGTCACCCCGTAGAGGTGCCATACCCCGTGCCGGTCGTAGTGCCCCAGCGAGAGCCAGAGCCGGGCGGTTTCGATCAGCACCGCCAGGCCGCACTCTTCCTCGAGCGACTGGTCGCCGGTGACGTTGCGGTAGTGCTCGAACGCCATCGCAATATCGGCGTTGATATGCCACGCCGCCGTGCCGGCGGGCCAGTATCCCGAGCATTCCTGGCCGCGAATGGTCCGCCAGGGAAACGCCGCACCTTTCAGGCCGAGTTCATCGGCCCGCTCTTTGGCCAGGTCCAGTATGGACGCCCGCCAGCGCAGTGCATCGGCAGTCGCATTCGGTGCCACATAGCTGAGCACCGGCAGCACGAAACCTTCACTGTCCCAGAACGTGTGGCCGTCATAGCCGGTGCCGGTCAGGCCCTTGCTGGGGATCGCCCGCCGTTCGGCGCGGGCACTGGCTTGCAGCACCTGGAAGAGCGCGAACCGGACCGCCTGCTGGAGGTCCGGGTCGCCTTCGACTTCGACGTCGGCGCTGTCCCAGAAGTCGTCCAGGTATTTCCGCTGGGCGGCCAGCAACCCCCGCCAGCCGCTGTAGCTGGCACTGGTCAGTGCGGCGATGGCCTGGTCGCGCAGGGCGGGCCGGGAACGTTGGCTGGACCAGCCGTAGGCCAGGTACTTCACGATGCGCAGCCGCTCGCCGGGCTTGAGCCCGCAGATCACCGTGGTTCCGGCCACGTCCGGCATCGCCAAGGTGGTGATCTGCACTCGTCCCGGTACCTGAATTTCGTGGTGCATGCCGGCGGCCATCAGCAGGTTGCTGCCTCGGGTTCGGTGCACCAGCACCGCGCCCTGTTCGGTGTGTTCCTCCTCGACCGCCTCCAGCGGGTGGTTCAAGATCGCCGACACCCGGGGGTCGCCGGAGATCTCCGGCAGATCCTCGTTGGCGACCAGTTGGGACTGCACCGTCACCCGGACGAATTCATCGACCGCCTCGACGACGTACTCGATGGCGGCGACGCTGCGCTGATCCAGCGACACCAGCCGGGTCGACCGCACCTTGACCTGCTGGCCTACCGGCGAGCACCAGTGCACGTGCCGGGTCAGCGTGCCCGCCCGCAGGTCCAGCACCCGCTCGTGGCTGAGCAACTGGCCGTAGTTGACGTCGAACGGCTCGTCGTCGACCATCAAGCGAATGATCTTGCCGTTGGTGACATTGATGGCGGTTTGGCCGGCTTCCGGATAGCCGTATCCGGCTTCGGCATAGGGCAGCGGCCGCACCTCGTAGAACGAGTTCAAGTACGTACCCGGAACGGCGTGCGGCTCGCCTTCGTCGAGATTGCCGCGCAGCCCGATATGGCCGTTGGACAGGGCGAACAGCGACTCGGATTGCCCCAGCAGGTTCAGGTCAAGCATGGTCTCGCGCAGTTGCCACGGCTCGACGGGATAGATCTGGTCAGAAATCACGTTTGCTCCAGCAGGTCGGCGAGGTCGGTGACCACGATGTCAGCGCCGCTGCGCAGCAGATCATCGGCCTGGCCCACCCGGTCGATGCCTACCACGAAACCGAAGTTGCCGGCCCGCCCGGCCGCCACCCCCGACAGCGCGTCTTCGAAGACCGCCGCCGCGGCGGGGGGCACCGACAGTAGTTGCGCTGCGCGCAGGAACGAATCGGGTGCCGGCTTGCCGGCGAGGTGCTCCGCGCGCAGCGTCACCCCGTCGACCCGCTGGTCGATGAACCGGTCCAGCCCGGTGACCGCCAAAATCTCGCCGGCATTCGCGCTGGCCGACACCACCGCCATGGCGAGGCCCGCGGCCGCAGCGGCCTCCAGGTAGCGCCGCGACCCGTCGAACACGTCGACGCCGTCGGTGTGCAACGTCTGCTGGAACGCTTGGTTTTTGCGGTTGCCCAGGCCGTACACCGTGTCGGCGTCGGGCGGATCGTCGGGACCACCCTCGGGCAGATCGATGTCCCGGCTGGCCAGAAACGACCGGACCCCGTCTTCGCGCTTCTTGCCGTCGACGAACTGCAGGTAGTCGTTGACCGGGTGGAACGGAACGAACGGTTGACCGGTGTGTTGGGCGACCTGCGACAGGTACGCGTCGAACGTGGCTTTCCAGGCTTTGGTGTGCACACTTGCGGTGTCGGTCAAGACGCCGTCGAGGTCGAACAAGCAGGCGCGGGTGGTCTCGGGCAAGCCCAGCACCCCGGGCATAGTGCGTCTCCTTCCGGCTCGAGGTCATACCACTTCACCATGGCCGCCGCGATCCAGCCCGCCGAACGTGAAACCGTTGCGAAAAAACCGGGAAAATCTCGCAACCGGTTCACGCTCGCCGCCGGGCGAACGCGCCCACCCGCTCGATGAACCGGTCGAAGAACACCGCCGGGTCGACGTCGACCCCGATGGCCAGGTTGGGCGCAGTCGCGGACCAGTCGACGATGGTGCGACCGCGGTCCCCGATGTCGGCCAGGTCGACCCGGACGGCGGCCGGCCGGGTGGTCACCAGCGACGGATCCAGCGCCGTCGCCGCGGCCAGCGGATCGTGCAGGTAGGCCAGGTATCCGTGGCCCCGGGCCTGGTGCGCCTCGAAATAGAACCGCATCGCCTCGTCGAACAGCCGGATCAACGGATTGGCCGCCGACCCGGCCGCCGCGGCCAGCCGGCCCAGAATCGCCGGCGTCATCGCGATGCGCTCGGTCAGCTCCAACCCGCAGATCACCGGTAGCCGCTCCGGTCCGGCGGTTCGCCAGGCGGTGAACACCTCGGCGGCTGCCTCCGGGTCGTATCGGATGTTGAATTCCGTCGCTCGGGTCGCATTGCGGCGGGGGCCGAACGAGCCGCCCATGATCACCAGCCGGCGCAGCAGGGTGGGCAGCGCGGGCTCGGCGCGCAGCGCCAGCGCCAGGTTGGTCAACGGGCCGGTGGCGAGCCCGATCAACTGGCCGCGATGGTGCTGTGCGGCCCGGATCCACGCCGCGGCGGCGTCGTATTCGGTGAGCTGGCCGGCACCGGCTGCCAGTTCGGCATATCCCAGGCCGGCCGGACCGTGGATGTGCTCGGCGGTGGGCTCGCGTCCTACCGGCCCACGCAACGGCGAAGCGGCGCCTTCGGACACCGGAATGCCGGTAACCCCGCACAACTGCAGCAGTGCCAGATTGTTCAGGCAAACTTGTTGCACCGCAACGTTTCCGCCGGTCGATGCGATACCGACCAGTTCGGCGTCCGGGCTGGCCAGCAGGTACACCAGCGCCAATGCGTCATCAACGCCGGTGTCCACGTCGGCGAAGACGGGCGGCGCCACCGGCGCGGCACCGACAGCGTCCACGGCGGCTACGATACCGGCGACACCGAAGCCGGCTCGTGCCCGGACATTTCCCGGCATACTCTGAGAGCGTGGACTCCAGCGAGCGGATGGCGCCGGCCCAGCCCGCCCTGGCCGGCGACATTATGACATCGCCGGTGATCACGGTGAGTCCGGATTCCTCCACCCAACACGTGGCGCAGACGTTGACTCGACACCGGATCACTGCGGCGCCGGTGGTCGGTGACGGCGGCGCCCTGCTGGGCATCGTTAGCGAATACGACTTGCTGGGAAAGGTGGGCGAGACCGCCCGGGACGTGATGACGACCGCAGTGGTCAGTGTGAGCACCGACGCCGCTGTTGATGACGTCCGCCATCTGCTGATCGACCGGCGTATCCGGCGGGTTCCGGTGATGGCCGAAGGCCACCTGGTCGGGATCGTCAGCCTGCACGACGTGCTGGCCATGATGGCCACCGAGTGGGCCTGCCGGGTATGCGGTGAGCCGGTGCGTGGCGAACGCCCACCGAGCTTCTGCCCGCGCTGCCATGGCCCCGGCGACCAGTTCGAACTGCAGGAGCAACCGCCCGGTGCCTGAACCGACCAGCGCTGAGCAGCCGGCCTGGTTTCCGCCCGGCGAGCCGACCGAGACCCTTCAGGCCTACTACCGGCAGATGGCGTTGATCCGGGCGTTCGAACTGCGGGCGTCACAGATGTATCAGCGCGCCAAGATCGGCGGCTACTGTCACCTCAATCTGGGCGAGGAGGCCACCGTTGTCGGGCTGGTCGCCGCGTTGGAGCAGCGCGATTATCTGTTCACCAGCTACCGGGACCACGGCTATGCGCTCGCGCGCGGCATCGAATCGGGCCGCGCGATGGCCGAGTTGTTCGGCAAGGTGACCGGGGTGTCGGCCGGCCGCGGCGGCTCGATGCACCTGTTCGACCGGAAGGTCCGGATGATGGGCGGTTACGGCATCGTCGGCGGCCACCTCCCGCCCGCCACCGGCGCTGCGCTGGCGCTGACCTACCGCGGCGAGCCGAGCCCGGACGCCGAGGCGGTGCTGTGCGTGTTCGGTGACGGCGCCACCAACATCGGCTCGTTTCACGAGACGTTGAACCTGGCTGGGCTGTGGCGGCTGCCGATCGTCTACGTGATCGTCAACAACGGCCTGGGCATGGGCACCCCGGTCGCCAAGGCGGCCGCCGAACCGGACCTGTACAAGCGCGGATGTTCCTACCGGATTTCCGGTGAACGGGTCGACGGCGACGACGTGCTCGCGGTGCGCGACGCGACCCGGGCGGCACTGCTGCGGGCCCGCGCCGAACGCCAGCCCGGCCTGATCGAGGCGGTATGTCAGCGGTTGCGCGGCCACTCGGTGGTCGACCCGGCCAAGTACCGGTCGCGCGAAGAAACCGAACGGTTGCGTCGGCAAGACGTGCTGCCGGCGTTCCGGCATCGGCTGATCGAGGCGGGTGTGCTTGACGAGCCGGCGGCGCAGAGCATCGACGAGGAGGCTGAGGCCGAGGTCGACGCGGCGGTGAGTTTCGCTGACTCCAGCCCCGACCCGCAGCCCGGCCAGCTGTTTGCTTACAGCTACGCCACGCCGGTACCCAATGCGCCGCAACACCTTCCGGGCGACCCGGTGGTCGGGAGCGGCGCCGATGGCTGAAATGACCTACCGACAAGCCCTGAACGAGTCGTTGCGGGCCGAACTGCTGCGCGACGAGTCGGTGATCCTGATCGGCGAGGAGATCGGCGTCTTCGAAGGCTCCTACAAGATCACCGCCGGGTTGCTGGCCGAGTTCGGCCCCACCCGGGTGATCGACACCCCGATCTGCGAAGAAGGTTTCGTCGGCGCAGCGATCGGCGCGGCGATGCTGGGGATGCGGCCGGTGGTGGAGATCATGACGATCAACTT
>CAZPZQ010000112.1:0-10148 GCA_964590745.1 uncultured Mycobacterium sp.
TCGAGCATGCAGGGCGGCGGCAGCAAGGTCATGCAGTTCGGCAAGTCCAAGGCCAAGATGGTGTCGAAAGAGACGCCGAAGGTCACGTTCGAGGACGTCGCCGGTGCTGACGAGGCCGTCGAGGAACTGCACGAGATCAAGGACTTCTTGAAGGACCCGTCGAAGTTCCAGGCGGTCGGAGCGAGGATCCCCAAGGGCGTGCTGCTCTACGGTCCGCCCGGTACCGGTAAGACTCTGCTGGCCCGTGCCGTGGCCGGGGAGGCTAACGTGCCCTTCTACTCGATCTCCGGCTCCGACTTCGTCGAGATGTTCGTCGGTGTCGGCGCCAGCCGCGTGCGCGACCTGTTCAAGCAGGCGTCCGCGAAGGCGCCGGCGATCGTGTTCGTCGACGAGATCGACGCCGTGGGCCGCCAACGCGGCGCCGGCTTGGGCGGCGGCCACGACGAGCGTGAACAGACACTCAACCAGTTGCTGGTGGAGATGGACGGTTTCGGGGAGCGGGCCGGTGTCATCCTGATCGCGGCGACCAACCGGCCGGACATTCTCGATCCTGCGCTGCTGCGGCCCGGACGGTTTGACCGGCAGATCCCGGTGTCCAACCCCGATATTGCGGGCCGGCGAGCGGTGCTGCGGGTACACGCCAAAGGCAAGCCGATGGCCGCGGACGCTGACTTGGACGGGTTGGCCAAGCGCACCGTCGGCATGTCCGGTGCCGACTTGGCCAATGTGATCAATGAAGCCGCTCTTTTGACCGCCCGGGAGAACGGCACCGTGATCACCGCAGCGGCGCTGGAGGAAGCAGTTGACCGGGTGATTGGCGGACCGCGGCGCAAGAGCCGGATCATCAGCGAACACGAAAAGAAGATCACCGCCTACCACGAGGGCGGGCACACCTTGGCGGCGTGGGCGATGCCGGACATCGACCCGGTCTACAAGGTGACCATTCTGGCCCGGGGCCGCACCGGTGGGCACGCGGTGGCGGTGCCGGAAGAGGATAAGGGGTTGCACACCCGTTCCGAGATGGTCGCGCAGCTCGTCTTCGCGATGGGCGGCCGTGCGGCCGAAGAACTGGTATTCCGCGAACCGACGACCGGCGCAGTGTCGGACATCGAAAAAGCCACCCAAGTTGCCCGGGCGATGGTCACTGAATACGGGATGAGCGCCAAGCTTGGCGCGGTGAAATACGGGAGCGACCAGGGTGACCCCTTCTTGGGCCGGACGATGGGTACGCAGCCCGACTACTCGCACGAGGTGGCTCGCGACATCGACGATGAAGTGCGCAAACTCATCGAAGCCGCGCACACCGAGGCCTGGGAGATCCTCACCGAGTATCGCGACGTGCTCGACGCCCTGGCCGCTGAGCTGCTGGAGAAGGAGACCCTGCACCGCGCCGACCTGGAAAAAATCCTCAGCGACGTCGTCAAGCGTCCTCGGCTGACGATGTTCGATGACTTCGGTGGTCGCACGCCTTCGGACAAGCCGCCGATCAAAACGCCTGGTGAACTTGCCATGGAACGTGGTGAGCCGTGGCCGCCGCAACCGGCGCCGGAACCGGCTTTCAAAACCGCGATCGCCGAGGCCGCGCGGGATGCCGAGAAGCAAGCAGGCGCTGACCGCACTCCGAACGGCGCCAACGGCGCGCCCGGCGGTGCCGGTGACGGTGCGCCGGGCGCCACCCAGCCCGACTACGGCGAGCCACCGGGCTGGCATGCACCCGGCTGGCCGCCGCCGCCCCACCATTCCGGCTACTGGTATCCACCGCAGCACGTCCCGCATCCGCGACCGGATCAACCCGCGCAGCCGTACCCGCCCTATCAGCCGTACCCGGTTCCCGACCGGCAGGTACCTGCCGGCGACAAACCCGCCGATCAGCCCGATTCGGGCGCCGACCGACCGCGGTCACCGACCGATGACTGACCACGCATTACCGAATTCGCAGCCGGTGACGTCACCGACGGCCCAGTTCGATCTAGCCCGCGCCGAATCCGCGGTTCGAGAACTGCTGTATGCAGTCGGCGAAGACCCAGACCGTCCGGGCTTGGCGGGTACGCCATCCCGGGTGGCCCGGGCCTACCAGGAGATGTTCGCCGGCCTCTACACCGATCCGGACGCCGTGCTCGAAACCACCTTTGACGAGCAGCACGACGAGCTGGTGTTGGTCAAGGACATCCCGATGTACTCCACCTGCGAACACCATCTGGTGTCGTTTCACGGTATGGCGCATGTCGGATACATCCCCGGTAGGGACGGCCGAATCACCGGTCTGTCCAAACTCGCCCGGGTGGTCGACCTTTACGCCAGACGCCCGCAAGTGCAGGAGCGGCTCACCGGTCAGATCGCTGACGCGGTAATGCGTAAGCTCGATCCACGCGGCGTCATCGTCGTGGTCGAAGCCGAGCATCTGTGCATGGCCATGCGCGGCGTACGCAAACCCGGCGCGATCACCACCACCTCGGCGGTGCGGGGTCAATTCAAATCCGACAGCGCGTCCCGAGCCGAAGCACTGGAACTGATCCTGCGCAAGTGAATTCGACACGCGTGCGAGTCATCGGAGTCGTCAACGTTACTGCCGACTCGTTCTCCGACGGGGGACGGTACCTCGACAGCGACCGGGCGGTCGAGCACGGCCTTGAGTTGGTCGATCAAGGCGCGGCCGTCATCGATGTCGGGGGCGAATCGACTCGGCCCGGTGCAGCTCGGGTGGATCCGGGGTTGGAGGCGTCCCGCGTGGTGCCCGTTGTCAAAGAGCTTGCTGCCCAGGGCGCTACCGTGAGTATCGACACCATGAATGCCGAGGTTGCGCGGGCTGGGCTGGATTGTGGTGCCTGCATCGTCAACGATGTGTCCGGCGGTCGCGCCGATCCCGCGATGGCGCCGCTATTGGCCGAAGCAGGCGCGCTCTGGGTGCTGATGCACTGGCGGCCGGTTCATGACCAGCACCGCCATCGGGTGCCGCACTACCGCGACGTGGTCACCGAGGTCCACGACGAATTGATGGCAGGCGTTGACCGGGCGGTTGGTGCCGGGGTGGACCCAGCGAAGCTGGTGATCGATCCCGGTCTGGGGTTCGCCAAA
Source organism: uncultured Mycobacterium sp. (assembly GCA_964590745.1). Lineage (GTDB taxonomy): Bacteria > Actinomycetota > Actinomycetes > Mycobacteriales > Mycobacteriaceae > Mycobacterium. The sequence continues at coordinate 3,076 of CAZPZQ010000112.1, forward strand.
GCGAGCCAACATAACTGGGCGCTGCTGCATGCGCTGCCACGGCTGGTCGGCACCGGGATACCGGTGTTGGTCGGTGCGTCGCGGAAACGGTTTCTGGGTACGCTGCTCGCCGGGACCGACGGTGCGCCGCGGCCACCCGACGAGCGCGAGACGGCGACCGCGGTGATCTCCGCGTTGGCCGCCCTGCACGGAGTGTGGGGGGTGCGGGTGCACGACGTGCGGGCCTCGGTTGATGCCCTCAAGGTTGTCGAAGCCTGGGCCAAAGGAGGTGCCGAGCCAGTTGGCTGACCGAATCGAATTGCGCGGCTTGACAGTCCGCGGTAATCACGGAGTGTATCCGCATGAGCGGACCGATGGCCAAGACTTCGTCGTCGACATCACCGTGTGGCTCGATCTCACCGATGCCGCCGCGGGCGATTCATTGTCGAACACCTACGACTACGGGGTGCTGGCCGAGCGTGCGGCCGCGATCGTCGCCGGGCCAGCCCGCAGTCTGATCGAAACCGTTGCCGGTGAGATTGCCGACAGTGTGATGGACGATTCCCGGGTACAGGCGGTGGAAGTGACGGTGCACAAGCCTCAAGCCCCGATCCCACTGACCTTCACCGACGTGGCGGTGGTCAAACGGCGGTCGCGCCGTGACGGTCGCGGCGCAGTGATCCCGGCCGGAGCCGGGCCATGATCCGCACCGGCGACGATGCAGTGCAAGCGGCACCTGCTCCTAGCGGGGAGCGGCGCTTATGACAAGAGCAGTGCTGTCGATCGGTTCCAACCTCGGTGACCGGTTGGCCCGGTTGCAGTCCGCGATCGACGGACTCGGCGATACCGTGCGCGCGGTGTCCGGTGTGTATGAAACCGCGGCGTGGGGCGGGATCGATCAAGCACCCTTCCTCAACGCGGTGCTGATCGTCGATGATCCCGACTGTGATGGGCACGGTTGGTTACGCCGGGCTCACGAGCTGGAGCAGGCCGCGGACCGGGTACGCGGCCAGCGATGGGGACCGCGAACCCTAGATGTGGACGTGATCAGCTGCTATGAGACCACGGCGGCCGGCGAGACGGAGATCTTGTCCCGCGACGGCGGACTGACCCTGCCGCATCCGCTGGCTCATCTTCGCGCGTTCGTCATGGTGCCGTGGCTGACGATCGAACCGGACGCTCAGCTGACGGTAGCCGATGGAAAGCGATCGGTTGCGGGGTTGCTCGTCGAGCTGGACCCGATCGACCGGGCCGATATCCGGTTGACCGAGTTCGTCCTGCACCTGCCGAATCGGACCGGTCGGACGTCGGAGGCTTGATGGGGCCGACCCGCAAACGTGACCTGACGGCCGCGGTGGTGGTCGTCGCACTGATCAGCTACCTGGCGGTCGGGCTGCTGTACCGGTGGTTCCCGCCCATCACGGTGTGGACTGGGTTGTCGCTGCTGTTGGTGGCGATCGCTGAGGCCAGCTGGGGCCCTTATGTCCGGAAGAAGATCGACGACGGAGAAGTCGGCAGCGGTCCGGGCCGGTTGCATCCGCTGACGGTGGCGCGCAGCGTCTTGATCGCCAAGGCGTCTGCTTGGGTGGGTGCGCTGGCGCTGGGTTTTTGGGTGGGTGTGCTCGGTTATGTATTCCCCCGGCGCGCGGTGCTGCGGGTGGCAGGTGAAGACACCGGCGGGGCGGTGGTCGCCGCCGCCAGCGCGTTGGCTTTGCTGGTTGCCGGTCTGTGGCTGCAGCACTGCTGCAAGTCACCGCCACAGGATCCGGCTGACGCGGCGCAGCGAACCGGAAATCAGCCCGGGTGAATCGCCGGAGCGTAGCAACAGGCCGAATGTGCTCGACAGGTACAGTCAGGCCATGCGCGCCAGCAACGATGCAGTGGGCGTACCGCCCGCCTGCGGGAGACGGAGGGATGGGGAGGAGCGGCGCAGATGACGACCGTTCTGTCCCGCGACGCCCGGTTCCGTCGTGGCGGCCGGAGGCCGGGCTGGGGGTTGCTGACAACGTTGCTGGTGTTGGCCATCGCTTCGAGTTCCGCGCTGGTTTTCACCAATCGCGTGGAGCTCCTGAAGCTGGCGGTCATCATGGCGTTGTGGGCCGCGGTGGTCGCGGCGTTCGGATCGGTGATCTATCGGCGGCAAAGCGATCTGGACCAAGCCCGTGCGCGGGATCAGAAGTTGGTCTACGACCTGCAGTTAGATCGCGAGATCTCGGCTCGGCGGGAGTATGAACTGACGGTTGAGTCGCAGTTGCGTCGGGAGCTGGCTTCGGAACTGCGGGACCAGGCCGCCGACGAGGTGGCGGCGTTGCGGGCCGAATTATCCGCGCTGCGCACCAATCTGGAGATCTTGTTCGACGCCGATCTGGGCAATCGTCCCGCGCTGGAGACTGACCGCACCACCGTCCGCGCTTACAGCGACTGGGGGTATGAAAGCGACCGGGAATCCGGTCCGCGGGCATCCCACCCTGTCACGGCGGTGCAACCGGGCGATCCCAGCCAGACTGCCGAGAACCCGATCATCGATGTGCCAGAAGTCGGGGTGCCCGCCAGCGGAGGACTGTCTGCGGGCTTGCGCCAGACGACTGCGGCCGGGTCCCCCGAGTACACCGGTGGCTATCCCGAGACCACCGCCGGCTACACCGAGTCCGCCGCTGCCCATACCGGAACCCCCGGTACGCATGCCGGTGGCTACCGCGGTGCCCATCGGCGGATCGCCGACGACGATGCCTGGTCACCGCCCGCTAGCGCGGACTGGCCGCCGCGACAGGAACGCGCCCGACGGTATGCCGCACCGGAGTCGCGGGCCGCTGCCGAACCTCCGCGGGCCGACCCGTGGTCGCCGCTCTCGACTCCACCGTCCGCCGCAGCCGGTTCGTCACAGGGGCAGGCGGCTGCCGATGAGGGAGTGTGGGCGCCCCCGGGCACGCCGGGCAGCCACTGGGCGTCCGACATGGCTGCAGACACAGACGATTCCGCGACAGCGCGCCGCGCCACCGAACTCTCCGGCGGCGCGTTCGACGAACCGGCACCCCGACCGCGACACGGCCGGCATTCCAGCACACCCGAACCCGTCACCCCGACGGTCGCCGGGCCGGAGGCCCCTCGCCATTACCGGCAGGACCGGTGGCCGACGGATGAGCGGCCACCGGCCGAAACCACCGGCCCGGATACCCCTCCAACACCGCCGCCGCCGACGTTTGCCGCACCGCACGATGCGCCGGCACCGTCGACGGCGAGGCATCGCAGCCCCGATCCCGAGGCCGGCACCGAGCGGCCAGCCGGGGGCGAATCGGTCGCGGACCTGCTGGCGCGGCTGCAAGCCGGATCGCCTGGAGGCCGCCGCCGACGCCGCCGCGCCGAATAGCGCTGCGACCGGCCGGCGGGCCCGCACGGCTGATCGGATACACTCGGTGCGACCGTCCGGTACCCGCTGCCCGGGACTGGAACGAACCTGGAGAACATGCGAGGCCGCCCTACGATGCTGCCGTTCGACGGACTGCGCCCGGCCCGGCTCAAAGTAGGCGTCGTGTCGGCCGGCCGGGTGGGAACCGCGTTGGGTGTCGCCCTTGAACGCGCTGACCATATCGTGGTGGCGTGTAGCGCCGGTTCGGCCGAATCGCGCCGGCGCGCGCAACGCCGCCTCCCGGATACCCAGGTGTTGCTGCCGCACGACGTGGCCGCGCAGGCTGAACTGCTGTTGCTGGCTGTTCCCGACCCCGAACTCGATGCAGTGGTGTCAGGCTTGGCGGCCAGCGGCGCGGTGGGAGCCGGGACGATCGTGGTGCACACATCCGGAGCTAACGGCATCGCCGCGCTGAAGCCGTTGACGGAGATCGGTTGCCTGCCGCTGGCCGTTCATCCGGCGATGACCTTCACCGGCTCCGACGAGGACATCGCCCGGTTGTCCGGCGCCTGCTTCGGGATCACCGCCGCCGATGAAATCGGCTACGCCATCGGTGAGTCGCTCACCTTGGAAATCGGTGGGGAGCCGTTTCGGGTCGGCGAGGGCGCTCGGACTCTGTACCACGCCGCGCTGTGTCATGCCAGCAACCATCTCGTCACCGTGGTCGCCGATGCACTGGACGCACTGCGGGCTGCGCTACCCGGGCAGGTCGGCGGTAGCGGTCAGCTCACCGATCCCGATGGCATCGCCGAACGCATCCTTGGGCCATTAGTGCGGGCGGCGGTGGAGAACACCCTGGAATCTGGACAGGCTGCGCTCACCGGGCCAATCGCGCGCGGAGACTCGGCGACGCTGGCCAAGCATGTAGCCGCGCTGGCCGGCGTTGACGCGGACTTGGCCGGGGCGTACCGTGCGGGCGCGCTCCGCACCGCGCAACGCGCCCGCGCCGTCGCCGAGGTGTTGACGGTGCTGGCGCGGTGAACCCGAACGCCGCGCCAGCCTTCAGCACGGACCGGCTCAACACCTACACCAGCCCGACCGACGTCGCCCGGGTCAGCCGCGCCCTGCGCAGCACCGGACGTCGCGTCATGCTGGTGCCGACTATGGGTGCGCTGCATGCCGGGCATCTCGCCCTGGTCCGTGCGGCCAAGCGGGTGTCCGGATCGGTGGTGGTGGCGTCGATCTTCGTCACCCCGCTGCAGTTCGGTGCAGGTGAGGATCTGGACGCCTATCCGCGCACCCTCGATGACGATCTGGCGTTGCTGCGCCGAGCCGGCGTCGAGATAGCCTTCACGCCGACGGCTGGGACGATGTACCCGGACGGCCCACGCACCGCCGTACACGGCGGTCCGCTCGGTGCTGATCTTGAAGGTGCGGCCCGGCCGGGCCACTTCTCCGGTGTTCTAACGGTGGTGCTGAAGTTGCTCCACATCGTGCGGCCCGACCGGGTGTTCTTCGGCGAGAAGGACTATCAGCAGTTGGTCCTGGTGCGACAGATGGTCGACGACTTCAACCTCGGCGTGCAGGTGGTTGGGGTTCCGACGGTGCGTGAGGCTGATGGTTTGGCGATGTCGTCCCGCAACCGCTATCTGGACCCGATGCAGCGCGATGCAGCCGCGGCGCTGTCGGCTGCGCTGTGGGCAGGCGCGAATGCTGCACCCCGCGGGGCTTCCGCAGCCCTCGCCGCCGCCGCCGCGGTACTGGCCGCAGAACCGCTGATCGCCGTCGACTACCTGCACGTTCGCGACGAAGAGCTCGGTAACGCACCTGAGCGCGGCGCGGGTCGGCTGCTGGTTGCGGCCCGGATCGGCAAGACCAGGCTGCTCGACAACGTCGCCATAACGATCGGAACCAATGCCGATTCCGACCCGCCAACGTCGGTGGGGGCGGACAGACGCCACGAATTGACCCGGAGGGTTTGATGTTGCGGACGATGCTCAAGTCGAAGATTCACCGTGCCACTGTCACGCAGGCGGATTTGCACTACGTGGGATCGGTGACCATCGACGCCGACCTGATGGACGCCGCTGATTTGCTCGAAGGTGAGCAGGTGACCATCGTCGACATCGACAACGGCGCTCGGTTGGTCACCTATGCGATCACCGGGGAGCATGGCAGCGGTGTTATCGGGATCAACGGCGCGGCAGCACATCTGGTTCACCCAGGCGACTTAGTCATCCTGATCGCATATGGATCAATGCCGGACGCCGAGGCGCGCAGCTACCGACCCCGCATCGTGTTCGTCGACTCCGACAACAAACAGGTCGACGTGGGTGACGACCCGGCGTTCGTGCCAGAAGACGCGGGTGTGCTGTCTCCCGCTCGGGGGTGGTACCCGCAAGCCCCTAGAAGCGCGGGGTAAGCCGTGCTGTTGGCGATCGACGTCCGTAACACGCACACCGTCGTCGGCCTGCTGACCGGGTCGGGTGAACATGCGAAAGTACTGCAACAGTGGCGGATACGGACTGAAGCGGAGGTCACCGCTGATGAGCTGGCACTGACCCTGGACGGGTTGATCGGCGAGGACGGAGACCAAATAACGGGCGCCGCAGCGCTTTCCACCGTTCCGTCGGTGTTGCACGAGTTGCGGTTGATGCTCGAGCAGTACTGGCCGTCAGTTCCGGCGATACTCATCGAGCCCGGTGTGCGTACCGGCATCCCGCTGTTGGTCGATAACCCGAAAGAAGTGGGAGCCGACCGGATCGTCAACTGTCTTGCGGCGTTTCACAAGTACGCCACGGCGGCGATCGTCATCGACTTCGGTTCGTCGATCTGCGTCGACGTGGTCTCGGCCAAGGGGGAGTTTCTCGGCGGCGCCATCGCCCCAGGGGTTCAGGTTTCGTCAGATGCCGCGGCGGCCCGGTCGGCGGGCTTGCGCCGAGTCGGCCTGGCCCGGCCTCGCTCGGCCGTCGGCAAGAACACGGTGGAATGCATGCAGGCCGGCGCGGTGTTCGGTTTCGCTGGATTGGTCGACGGCCTGGTTCGGCGGATCCGTGACGACAGTACCGTCGGCTTCGCCGACTCGGCGGATAGCGACGTCGCCGTGGTGGCCACCGGTCACATCGCGCCATTGCTGTTGCCTGAGCTGCACACCGTTCACCACTACGACGCGGATCTGACCCTGCACGGTTTGCGCCTGGTGTTCGAACGCAATCGGGGCGGCCAGCACGGCAGGCTGAAACCGGCGCGGTGAGTTGAGCTGAGCCGTCGTACCGGACGCCTGTCCTGTTCCAGTTCGGCTGGCACGTAAGCTGGCACGTCGTGAGTACTGCCGATGCCGAGCTTCCCGAACAGTTCCGGATTCGGCGCGACAAGCGGGCACGCCTGCTGGCTGAGGGCCACGACCCGTATCCGGTCGCGGTGGCAAGAACGCACACGTTGGCAGGGGTCCGAGCCTGCCATCCTGAACTACCCGCCGATACCGCCACCGGTGACGTCGTCGGCATCGCCGGCCGGGTGATGTCTGCCCGCACTTCGGGCAAGTTGTGCTTTGCCACGCTGCAGGAAGGCGACGGCACCCGGCTGCAGGTGATGGTCAGCCTCGCCAGCGTCGGTGCCTCCGCGCTGGAGAGCTGGAAATCCGACGTCGACCTGGGCGACATAGTTTTCGTGCACGGCGAGGTCGTCAGTTCGCGAAGCGGCGAGTTGTCGGTGCTCGCCGACTCGTGGCAGATGGCGTCGAAGGCCC
>CAZPZQ010000113.1:0-10135 GCA_964590745.1 uncultured Mycobacterium sp.
GCAAGGTGATCTACGCCGAGCGTCGCCGCATTCTGGAGGGGGAGAACCTCGCCGAGCAGGCGCACGACATGCTCGTCGATGTGATCACCGCCTACGTCGACGGCGCCACCGGCGAGGGGTACGCCGAAGACTGGGACCTGGAGACGCTGTGGACGGCGCTGAAAACGCTGTATCCGGTCGGGATCGACTACCACGACCTGTTGCACACCGTGGAGATCGGTGAGGCCGACGAACTGAGCCGCGAAGAACTGTTGGAGGCGCTGCTCGCCGACGCCGATCGCGCCTATGCGGAGCGCGAAGCCGAGGTCGACCGCCTCGCCGGGGCCGGCGCCATGCGCCAGTTGGAGCGCAGCGTGCTGCTGTCCGTCATCGACCGCAAGTGGCGTGAGCATCTCTACGAGATGGACTACCTCAAAGAGGGCATCGGTTTGCGAGCGATGGCCCAGCGCGACCCGCTGGTCGAATACCAGCGCGAAGGCTACGACATGTTCACCGCCATGCTGGACGGGATGAAGGAGGAATCGGTCGGGTTCTTGTTCAACGTCGCGGTGGAGGCCGTGCCGGCGCAGGCGGTGACGCCGCAGGCCGCGCCCGAAGGCCTCGGGCAGCTGGCAACCGCGTCCGCGGCGCCGGGCCAACAACACGCGTTGCGGGCCAAAGGCATTGACGATCGCGATAGTGGCGGCGGCGCGGACTCGGCATTGACCTACTCCGGTCCGGCCGAGGACGGGTCCGCTCGGGTGCAGCGGCGCAACGGCGAACCCGCACCGGCGGTGGCCAGCGGCAGCAGACGGGAACGCCGGGAAAGCGCCAGGCGTCAGGCGCGGGCTGCCAAGCTGGCGAAATCCGCCAAGAAGCGCTAGTTCTCGGTCCCGCAGCGGCAAGATGGTGTCATGGACGTCAAAGAAGTCCTGCTGCCCGGCATCGGCCTGCGCTACGAGTTCACCTGCCGCTGCGGCGATCGGATCGGCATCGTCGCTCGGCGCACCGGTGACTTCGAGGTGGTGTGCTACCCGGAAGACGACCCGGACCAGGCGCGGCCGCTGCTGCACCTGACCGGCGACGAGGCCGAGGGTATGGCCCAGATCCTGGGTGCCCCGCGCATCGCCGAGCGGTTCACCGAACTGACCCGCGAAGTGCCCGGCATCGATACCGGCCAACTGCACATGCCGTCCAGCAGTTCGTTCGTGGATCGGCCGCTGGGCGAGACCCGGGCCCGCACCCGCACCGGCGCCGCGATCGTCGCGATCGTGCGCAACGATCAAGTGATTGCCTCACCGGGTCCGGCTGAACTGCTGCGCGCCGACGACGTGCTGGTGGTTATCGGCACCGACGACGGCATCGCCGGCGTCCAGCAAATCCTTGAAAAAGGCTGAACCGGTGCAGGTTTCCGCGCCGATGCTATTGCAGCTCGGCGGGCTGTTGCTGGCACTGGCGGCCTTGGGCGCGCTGGCCCGCAGGTTCGCGCTGTCGCCGATCCCGGTGTATCTGCTGGCCGGGCTGTTCCTGGGCACCGGCGGGGTGCTGCCGGTGGCCGCCGCCGGGCAGTTTGTCAGCACCAGCGCGCCGATCGGCATGGTCCTGCTGCTGCTCACCTTGGGCCTGGAGTTTTCCGCGGTGGAATTCACCAGCAGCCTGCGTCGACACCTGCCGTCGGCGGCGGTCGACGTGCTGCTCAACGCCACGCCCGGCGCAGTCGCCGGCTGGCTGCTCGGGCTGAACGGGGTGGGCATCTTGGCGCTGGCCGGCGTCACCTACATCTCGTCGTCGGGGGTGATCGCCCGGCTGTTGGAGGACCTGCAGCGGCTGGGCAACCGGGAGACACCGGCGGTGCTGGCGGTGCTGGTGCTGGAGGACTTCGCGATGGCCGGCTACCTGCCGTTGTTGGTGGTGTTGGCCGCGGGCGGCAATTGGTTTCAGGCCGAGGCCGGGATGGCGGCCGCGGTTGCCGCGCTGGTGGCGGCGTTCGCCGCGTCGTATCGATGGGGTCACCAGGTCGGTCGGCTGGTGAGCCACCCGGATCCCGAACAGTTGCTGCTGCGGGTGCTGGGGCTCACCTTGGTGGTGGCCGCGGTGGCGGAGTCGATGCACGCGTCGGCCGCGGTGGGTGCCTTTCTGGTCGGGCTGACGCTGACCGGCGACACCGCCGGCCGGGCGCGCAGAGTACTCGGCCCGCTGCGCGATTTGTTCGCTGCGATCTTTTTCCTGGCGATCGGCTTGGCGGTCGACCCGCAGCGGTTACTGCCGATGCTGCCGGTGGCCGTCGCTTTGGCCGTAGTCACGATCGCCACCAAAGTGCTGACCGGAATGTACGCCGCCCGCCGAGATGGAGCAGCCCGGCGTGGGCAGCTGCGGGCCGGCACCACTCTGGTCGCCCGGGGTGAGTTTTCGCTGATCATCATCGGGCTGGTGGGCGCTGAAATTCCCGGTATCACGGCGCTGGCGACGTCATATGTGTTCGTGATGGCGATCGTCGGCCCGCTGTTGGCGCGCCTCACCGGCGGGCCGCTCCCGGCAACCGGGCGGGAGCCGCAGCCGGCGATCGCCCGGGGCTGATGCTTACCCGATGTGCAGCGCGACCATCTGCCAGCCCGGCCCGGTTCCGGCGGGCACCCGCTGCACCCGGCCGGCCACCGCGTGGATGCGGCCGCCTCGGCGATAGGTGCCGAACACCTCGGCTGCGCCGGGGGGGTCGTCGGGACCGACCAATTGGGCTCGCACCCGCTGCAGGGTCGCCACCCCGGTGCGTGCCGGCGCCGCACGGTGCACCGACAGCACCGAATCGACCAGGCCGGGCGCCAACAGCGGGTACAGATGAGCCGCTGGGCGGCGTAGGTCAACGACTTCCAGCACCCGGCGCAGCGCGGCGTCGGCGAAGGCAGTGACCGCCCGCAGAGCGGGCGGCAGCGGCATCGGTGCCGCCCGTCCGGGCCTCGGCCTGCCCGCCCGCCCGCGCCGAGGCCGTGCCGGCACCGACGGCCGGGAGTGTCGCACGGCTCGCGCCGGTGGCTCGTAATCAACGATGGGCAGCACGGCCAGGCGGGTCGACGAAACCGGGGTGATAGTCACAGCCAACGCTCTCCAGAGGTCAATCAACAGGTGTGGTCCTGCTGGAGAGTGGCAGGGGGTGTTGGGCCATCATCGCACAATCGGCGGTTGCCCGTATCCGCGCGCGCCGCACCGCCGCCGCGGGCTACGGTGGGTGGTCAGTTGCTGGTCGGCAAGGAGGACCGAGGAGGACACAGCCACGATGGTGAGCCGGTTATCGGCATCCGACGCGTCCTTCTACCGGTTGGAGAACAGCGCTACCCCGGCGTATGTCGCGGCGCTGTTCATCTTGCGCCGCCCGCGCGCGGGATTGAGCTACGAGAAGCTGCTGGCCACCGTTGAGCAGCGGCTGCCCCAGATCCCGCGCTACCGGCAAAAGATCCGTGAAGTGACGATGGGCCTGGCTCGGCCGGTGTGGGTGGACGACCGGGACTTCGACATCACCTATCACATTCGCCGCCGGGCGCTGCCGTCGCCGGGCAGCGACGAGCAGTTGCTCGAGCTGGTCGGGCAGGTGGCTGAACGGCCGTTGGACAAATCCCGGCCGATGTGGGAGGTGTATCTGGTCGAGGGGCTGGCCGGCAACCGCATCGCCCTCTACGTGAAGTCACACCAGGCGCTGGTGGACGGGATGGCTGCGCCGGCGCTGGCCCATGTCATCGTCGATCGCACGCAACGGCCGCCGCCGTTCGGCGAGGACATTTGGATACCCCGCCAGGAGCCGGGAGCTGTCGAGCTGGTTTTCGGCGCAGTCGGCGATTGGGTGTTGGCACCGCGAACGCAGTTGCAGGCGGTCGGGTCGACGGTCAGCCAATTGGCCACCAGCTCAGGCTTGCTGGCCGGTGCGGGCCGCAAAGTCTTCGACGTGGCCCGCGCGGTGGCGCGCGGTGCCGCACCGAAAAGTCCGTTGAACACCCGGGTCTCGCAGAACCGGTTGTTCACCGTGGCGCGCGGGCAGTTGGACGATTACCGGGCGGTGCGAACTCGCTACGACTGCGACATCAACGATGTGGTGCTGGCCGTCATCACCGGTGCATTGCGGAACTGGTTGCTGTCCCGCGGCGATCCGGTGCCATCGACCCGGCGGGTGCGAGCCATGGTGCCGCTCCCGGTCAATCCGGACGACCAGTTCGATAGCGCCGGGCCCAGTCAGGCGATCAGCGCGGTGGCGCCGTTCCTGGTGGACTTGCCGGTCGGGGAACCCAACGCGGTGGTCCGGTTGTCTCAGATCGCCTATGCCACTGAGTCGCATCGTGCCGCGACCAGCCTGGTGGATGCCCAAACCATCCTGGCGGTGTCGGGTTTCGCCCCGCCCACGCTGCACGCGATGGGCATCCGGGCCGCGACGGACTTCGCCGGTTTCTCCGGGCGGGTGTTCAACTTGTTGATCACCAATGCCCCCGGCGCGCAACGGCAACTGTACGTCTGTGGGGCAAAGTTGTTGGAGGCCTACAACGTTCCCCCGCTACTGCCCAATAAAGCGCTGGCAATCGGCGTGACGTCGTACAACGGCATGCTGTACTACGGCGTGAACGGAGACCGCAAGGCGATGCGCGATGTCAGGGTGGTATCGGCTCTGCTGGACGAAGCGCTGGCCGAACTGCTGGAGGCCGCGCAGTGAGCCGGACGCAGCCGCAGCTGTCGAACGAGGTCTACCGAGCTGGGTTATCTCGGCTGCAAACGGAATTCGTCAAATTTCACGAGTGGGTTCGGAAAACCGGTGCGCGTGTCGAGGTGTTCGAGGGCCGCGACACCGCCGGCAAGGGCGGGACCATCAAACGCATCACCGAATATCTCCGTCCGCGGGTGCCGATCTTCGAGCAGATGCTCATCGACTGGTTCTCGGTCTCCGAGCAAGAGCAGCTGCGCAGGTTCCGCAAGCGCCGCAGCGATCCGCTGCGGCAGTGGAAGCTCAGCCCGATGGACCTGGAATCGGTGTGCCGGTGGGAAGACTATTCGCGGCCCCGCGACGAGATGATGGTGCACACCGATATTCCGCAAAGCCCGTGGTATGTGGTGGAATCCGATAGCAAAAAGCATGCGCGGCTGAACATGATGGCGCATCTGCTGTCCACGCTTCCCTATCAGGCGGTGGAACACCCCAAGGTGCAGGTTCCCGAATGTCCGGTGGTCAGCGGAACGTATCAACGGCCGGCTCGGGACCTGTACAACTACGTCGACGACCACGTCGCCACGCTGCTGGGCGACCGCGAATAGCGATGCGGGTCTACATCCCGGCTACCTTGGGCATGCTGGTCCAGCTGGTTGCCGACGGCTCGGTACGGGCGGTCAACGGCACCGCCTTCGCGGTGACCCCGGCGCTGCGCGAAGCGTATGCGCACGGCGACGACGACGAGCTCGCCGAGGTTGCACGGGGCGAGGCGGCACTGGCGTCGTTGCGGCTGCTCGGCGACGCGGGCGACGAACCGCTGCCCACCCGGCGGGCGGTACTGGTGGTCGACGCGGGTGACGTGACCGTCCGCCCGGACCTAGACGACGCGGTGGTCCGGCTGACCGGACCCGTCACCCTGGCCGACGTGGTAGCCGCCTACGTCGACACCGCCGCGGCCGAAACCGCGGTCGCGGCGGCGGTCGCGGTCATTGACGCGGCCGATCTGGGCGACGAGGACGCTGAGCTGACGGTCGGCGACGCCCAGGACCATGATCTGGCCTGGTATGCCGCCCAGGAGTTGCCGTTCCTGCTCGACCTGCTGTAGCTGGTGCGCGGGCTGTGTCGAAGCGCTCAGACGCCGACGCGTTCGACCTGCTCAACGTCGACGATATCGACCGGCTCGGCGAAGCTGTCGTGCAGCTGTGCCCGCGGGGTCCGGTCGACCTGCAGACTGAGCAGTTCCGGACGGCTGTAGTGACCACCGGCGTCCATCTGCACTTTGCGGGCGTCGATCATGGTGAAGTCCAAGTCGGCGACCACCTCGCCTTCCCCGGTGCGCAGCGGCTCGCCCAGCAGGCGACCTTGCGGCGTGATGATGGCGGTGAAACAGCCGCTGGAAATCGGCTCGATCGGGCACCCGGTGTCGGCCATGATCTGCGCCTGCTGATCGGCGTCGAGCCAGGCGGTGGCGTTGACCACGAAAGCGCCGGATTCCAGCGCGTGGTTGCGCATGCTGATCTCAGCCTGTTCGGCGAACAGGTCACCGGCAAACGAGCCCGGCCACATGCCGGAGTGAATCTGTTCGCCATCGGCGATCAACGCGTAGCGGGCCAACGGGATGTAGTGCTCCCAGCACATCAACTGGCCGACCCGTCCGACCGTGCTGTCGACGGCCCGCAGGCCGCTGCCGTCACCGAGACCCCAGATCATCCGTTCGTGGTAGGCGGGCATGATCTTGCGGCGGCGCTGGATCAGACTGCCGTCGGCATCGAAGAGCAACTGGGTGTCATACAGTGAGCCGCCGTCCCGTTCGGTGACTCCGATGGACACCACCATGGCGGCTTCCCGGGCCGCCGCGCTGATCGCGTCGGTGGCCGGCGACGGTATCGTCACGGCCTCGTGCAGTAACCGGACGTGTTCGTCCTGCATCTCGAAGGCACGTTGGACGAAGGAGAAGTAGGGGTAATACGGGACCACGGTTTCTGGGAAGGTGGCGAACTGCACGCCGCGGCGGCCCAGTTCACCGATTTTATCCACGACCCGCGCAACGGTGCCGTCCCGACTGTAGAGCACTGGCCGCAGTTGCACGGCGGCGGCTTTGATGATGGTCATTGTTCTGCTTTCTTCGTTCTACTTTCTTCGCTTGGTTATTCGGCGTCGGTGGCGAAGGCCGCACCGCCGGCACCACACATGGTGTGCAACCCGTAGCGTTCGCCGGGTCATCCCTCCCCGAGCACCCTGAGGAGGCGACGGGCGGCCATCATCCGGTTTGCGGCCGGACCGGTCAGCGCATCCAGCGCACATTCCGGATCCGCCGGCGGGCCCATGTGGCCGCAGCCACGCGGACAGCCGCTGATCGCCTCGGCTAAGTCCGAGAACGCCAACAACACATCATCGGGCTGGATGTGGGCCAGGCCGAACGAGCGGATTCCGGGCGTATCGATCACCCAACCGGAACTCGGCAGCGGTAGTGCCACCGACTGGGTCGAGATGTGTCGGCCCCGGCCGATTCCGGAGACTTCGCCGGTTGCTCGACCAGCATCCGGCACAAGCCGATTGGCAAGTGTCGACTTACCCACGCCGGAGTGCCCGAGCAACACCGTGACTTTGCCATCCAGCAGACCGGACACCGCGGTCAGCGGATCATCACGTCCGGCGGCGACGATGGTGAGGTCGAGATCGGCGAACTGCCCGGCGAATGGTTCCGGCGAGGCGATGTCGGTCTTGGTCAAGCACAGAACGGGGGTCAGTCCACCCGCGTAGGCGGCGATCAGCGCACGGTCGACCAGTCCGGTGCGCGGTGGCGGGTCGGCGAGCGCCACCACGATCAACAACTGGTCGGCGTTGGCGACCACCACCCGCTCGGTCGGGTCGGTGTCATCGGCGGTGCGGCGCAGCACCGTTCGACGTGGTCCGCGGCGCACGATGCGGGCCAGGGTGTCCGGTCGGCCGGACAGGTCGCCGACCAGGTCGACCTTGTCACCGACGACGATCGGCGTGCGGCCCAGCTCTCGGGCCCGCATCGCGGTGATCGTCCGGCCCGGATCGTCATCCGGGACACAACCCCAGCGGCCGCGGCCGACACTGACCACCATGGCCGGTTTCGCGTCGGCGTGCTCGGGCCGGGTCTTGGTCCGGGGCCGCGACCCCCGTCCGGACCGGACCCGGACGTCGGACTCGTCGTAGTCGCCCGGCCTCAAGCGGGGGATTCTCCGGTCAGCATGTTCGACCACAACCCGGCGAAGCCCGGTAGTGTTTTGCCGGTGCTGGCGATGTCGTCCACTTCGATACCGCCGACCCGCAGCCCGATGATGGCGCCGGCCATCGCCATCCGGTGATCGGCATAAGCCTGCCAGATCCCGGCCCGGAGTGGGGTAGCGGTGATCAGCAGGCCGTCGGGCAGCTCGACGCAGTTGCCGCCGAGGCGGTTGATCTCGGTGGCCAGGGCGGCCAGCCGGTCGGTCTCATGGCCGCGTAGGTGGGCGATACCGGTCAGCCGAGACACCGATCCTTCGTCGGCCAGCGCTGCCAGCACGGCCACCGCTGGTGTCAGTTCGCCTACGGCACGTAAATTCACATCGAACCCACCGTACCTGCGGGAGCCACGTACTTGCAGATACGAACCGCCTTGGGTGACTGTGGCTTTCAGCTCACCGATGATGCTCAGGATGGTCTCGGCGGGCTGGATGCTGGCTGGCGGCCAACCGGCGATGCGTACGGTGCCGCCGGTGACGACGGCCGCAGCCAGAAACGGTACGGCATTGGACAGATCCGGTTCGATGTCCCACCGGCGGGCGGCTACACTGGCCGGCCACACCTGCCAGCGGTTCGGGGTGGTGTCGTCGACTCGGACGCCGGCCTGGCGCAGCATAGCCACCGTCATGGCGATATGCGGGGCGGACGGCAGTGCCGAGCCGGTGTGCACCACGGTCAGCCCGGTGGTAAACGCCGGGGCGGTCAGCAGCAGGCCGGAGACGAACTGCGAAGACGCCGAGGCGTCGATCGCCACGGTGCCGCCGGCGACCGATCCGATGCCCCGGACTCGAAACGGCAGACCGTCGCCGTCGACCTCGATGCCCAAGCTGCGTATCGCGTCCAACAGCGGCGCGATCGGGCGGGCTCGGGCCTGCTCGTCGCCGTCGAAGGTGACGGTGGCGCTGCCCAGCGCGGCCAGCGGAGGCACGAACCGCAGCACGGTGCCGGCCAACCCGCAATCCACCCGCGCGTCCGGGACCGGCGCCAGCGCGCCACTGACCGTCACCCGGTCATCGCTCAGGTCGATTCGCAGGCCTAGGGCACGCAGCGCGCCGATCATCAGGTCGGTGTCGCGGCTGCGCAGTGCACCGCTGATGGTTGAAGCCCCCCGGCCCTGAGCGGCCGCCAGCGCGGTCAGCACCAGCGCCCGGTTGGTTTGGGATTTGGAGCCGGGCACCGTGACGGTCGCGTCGACGGGTGTCGACGCGGTCGGGGCCGGCCACGTGCTCACCGGTCCATCCTGCCTCGTCGGTTCTGCCACCATGGAGACATGTGCGGACGTTTTGCGGTGACCACCGATCCGGCCTGGCTGGCCGAGAAGATCGGGGCGATCAACGAGGCCGTCTCGACGGAGTCCGACGTCGCTTCCGGCCCGAACTACAACGTGGCACCGACCGCGACAATCGCGACCGTGGTGAGCCGGCACACCGATCCCGACGACGAGCCGACTCGGCGGGTCCGGCTGATGCGGTGGGGGCTGGTGCCACCGTGGGTGAAGACCGGCCGGGACGGCGCACCGGAGCGCAAGGGGCCGCTGCTGATCAATGCGCGTGCCGACAAGGTCACCACGTCGCCGGCCTTTCGGTCCAGCGCCCAGCACAAACGGTGCCTGGTCCCGATGGACGGCTTCTACGAATGGCGTGCTGAGCCGGATTCGCCCGCCGGAAAAAAGCCCCGCAAAACGCCGTTCTACGCCTACCGCGAGGACGGCGAGCCGCTGTTCACGGCCGGGCTGTGGTCGGTGTGGAAACCGGATCGAGGTGCCGACTCCGACGGCCGTCCGCTGCTGAGTTGCACCATCATCACGATCGACGCCGTCGGCGAACTGGCCCGGATCCACGACCGGATGCCGCTGATAGTTCCGGAGCGGGATTGGGAGGCCTGGCTGGACCCGGATGCACCGCCGGCCGACGAGCTGTTGACTCGCCCGCCCGACGTGCGTGGCATCGTGTTGCGCGAGGTGTCGACCCTGGTCAACAGTGTGCGCAACAACGGGCCCGAGTTGATCGAGCCGGCTGACTCGCAAACTGACCAGCCCACGCTGCTTTAACGCGTGCGGGTGCCGGTTGTCGATTAGTTGGTGGCCGGTGGTGGTTGGGGTTCGAAGGGTTGGTACCACCATTGGGCGCGTTCCCCGGTGGGGCCAGGACACGGTGGCACGGCGGGGCCGGGCCAGCGAGGCCGAGCTGGGCGGTTGCCCGGTGTTGTCGGTGACGGTGA
>CAZPZQ010000114.1:0-10039 GCA_964590745.1 uncultured Mycobacterium sp.
GGCCTTCCACGCCTCATGGGTGTCCTCGTCGAGTTCGATGTCGGCGAACACCAACCGGGAGTTGTGCGATTCCTGGATGCCCTTGCCGGTGCGGCGCAAGATGACGCGCAGCCGAGCCACCACCTCTTCGAGGCTGAACGGTTTGGTCACGTAGTCGTCGCCGCCTAGGGTCAGGCCGGTGATTTTGTCCTGTAGCGAGTCGCGCGCGGTCAAAAACAGCGCCGGCGCGTCGATCCCGTCGGCGCGCAGCCGACGCAACACCCCGAACCCGTCCATCCCCGGCATCATCACGTCCAAAATGACGACGTCCGGCCGTGTTTCGCGAGCCCGGTCCAGCGCCGCCGGCCCGCTGGAGGCGGTATAGACTTCGAAGCCCTGGAACTTTAGGCTGACCGAGAGAAGCTCGACGATATTCGCCTCGTCATCGACGACGAGAACCCGAGCTTCCGGTGCGCTGCCGGATACCGCTGGTACTGCCATGAGTTCATTCCCTCGCAACTCATTGAACACCGCCTGGATAGTCCCTGGGTAGTTGCTGTCAATTTAAAGGTTCTTCGTCGGTGAATATGGTCGGTGCCGACGTCACATCACCCAATACACTGGCTATGTGGGCACGGCCGGCGACGAGGCGAAGCCCCGCGACGCTGAGGTGACGCGGGCGAGCCTGGCCAAGAAATTGGTCGACGCGGCCACCGCGCCGGCGCGGGTCGGTTTCGCGGTCGCTGATGCCGGCCTCGATGTCGCAACCGCGGCACTCGGGTTGACGAAGCGAGCCCTGGGTGAGGTAGGTGTGCAGGCGCCACTGGGCCCGCGGCCCAATTCGATGGCGCAGATGCTGGGCCTGGAGGACGCCTTCACCCGGGCCAATCGGCTGGCCAGGTTGCTGGACGATGATGCGCCACTGGGACGCGCGCTGGCTCCGGACGGACCGGTCGACCGGCTGCTGCGGCCGGGCGGCCTGGTCGATCAGTTGACGGCGCCCGGTGGTGTGCTCGACCGCCTCACCGAAGAGGGCGGCGGGTTACAGCGCGCGCTGCAACCTGGTGGCCTGGTGGATCAACTGCTCGACGAGGACGGTCTGGTCGAACGGGTGCTCGCCGAAGATGGGCTGGCTGACCGGCTGCTCGCCGAGGGCGGGCTGATCGATCGGCTCACCACCAGAGACGGGCCGCTGGAACAGCTCGCCAACGTGGCCGACACGCTGAGCCGGTTGGTCCCGGGGATGGAGGCGCTCGAGCCGGCCATCGACACGCTGCAGGACGCCGTCGTGGCGCTCACCCTGGTGGTCAATCCGTTGAGTAACATCGCCGAACGCATTCCGCTGCTGCCGCGGCGATCAGGCCGGCGCCCGTCGGCGCGACCGGTGCGGTCTCAGCGGGTCATCGACGACGACCGGCCGGGCCCCGCACCGAATTGAGCGGCTCGTCCATTCGGCGTTACGCCGGTATGACACGGCCGGTCAGCGCGCATTAGGCTGGTTCGGCTGAACCTGCCTCCTTAGCTCAGTGGTAGAGCACTCGCCTTGTAAGCGAGCGGTCGTCAGTTCAATCCTGACAGGGGGCTCTCTAGCGGGCCCTGTAGCGGCCCTGTAGCGGGCTCCGCGCCCGTCCGACGACCTCGCGATCGTATCAGTGAACCCGCACACTCACTCGGCCCATGCCGTAAACTCCAGCGGCCTGATCCGAGCCGACCGGTCATGGTCAGCTCAACGCGACTGACCTGGCCTTTTCTGTATTGGCAGCAAGCTGTCACATACTGGAGCACATGCACTCGCCGATCCTCGGGCAAACATTCGCGACACGCCACCCGTGGTCGGCCGCATGCCGGGAGCAGGCGGGGTCACGGTGGGGCAACTGAGCGGGTCAGGCGGCCGACATCGGTTGCCCACCCGGCCATCGCGTCTGCGCCGGGGGCTGATCCGGGGCGGTGCGGGACTGGTGTCTGCCCTCGCGGTGCTGTCGACCGGGGCCGGCTACTGGGTGGCTCATGGCGCTCTGGGCGGGATCAACATTTCCGACGCGTTGTCCGCTGAGGATCCGCGCTCGGCGGGCGGCGAAATGAACATCTTGCTGATCGGGCTGGACTCCCGCAAAGACCAGGACGGCAACGATCTGCCGGATGCGATTCTGAACAAGTTGCACGCCGGCGACTCCGACGCCGGCGGCTACAACGCGAACACCTTGATCCTGGTGCGCGTCGGCGCCGATGATCGGGTGGTCGCCTTCTCCATTCCCCGTGACGACTACATCCCGTTTACCGGGGTTACCGGATACACCCACGCCAAGATCAAAGAAGTCTACGGGCTGACCAAGGCCCACACCGCGGACAAACTGATCGAGCAAGGGGTGGACAGTCAGCAGGAGTTGGAGACCCGCGGCCGCGAAGCCGGTCGAGCCGCCACCCTGCGGGCGGTGCGCAATCTGACCGGGGTTCCGATCGACTACTTCGCCGAGATCAACCTGGCCGGGTTCTACGACCTAACCCAGACCTTGGGCGGCGTCGAGGTGTGCCTCAACCACCCGGTGTCCGACGAGTACTCCGGCGCCGACTTTCCGGCCGGTCGCCAGCAGTTGAACGCCGAGCAGGCATTGGCATTCGTGCGGCAACGCCACGGCCTGGAAAACGGCGACCTGGATCGCACCCACCGCCAGCAGGCCTTCCTCGCGTCGGTGATGCATCAACTTTCGGACTCCGGCACCCTCACTGACCTAGGCAAACTCAAACGACTGATGGCGGTGGCGCGCAAAGACATTGTGCTGTCCGCCGGGTGGGGCGAGCACCAGTTCGAGCGGATGCGGGCGCTGGCCGGCGGTCGGGTTGAATACCGCACTCTGCCGGTGCTGCGCTACGAGGTGATCAACGGCCAAGATGTCAATATCGTCGATCCCACCGCGATCAGGGCGGAGGTGGCGGCCGCGTTCGGCGCCGCCTCGCCGCCAACCGGCACCAGCGTGTCGACGACCGCGCCCGGCCCGCACACCGTCGTCGATGTGGTCAACGCCGGTGACACCTCCGGGCTGGCCGCCAGAGTGTCATCGGCGCTGAGCGAACGCGGCTACGCCGCCGGCGAAGTGCGCGACCCGCTTGCCGGCGAACCCACCGTCACCGCCATCGACTACGGTCTCGACGCCGAGGCCGACGCTCAAA
The DNA here is from genome assembly GCA_964590745.1 of uncultured Mycobacterium sp. Taxonomy (GTDB): domain Bacteria; phylum Actinomycetota; class Actinomycetes; order Mycobacteriales; family Mycobacteriaceae; genus Mycobacterium. The sequence continues at coordinate 3,148 of CAZPZQ010000114.1, forward strand.
GCCTGGCAGCGCTACTCGACATCGACGTCGCCGGTCACCCCGATCCCAACCTGGCCGCCGGACGGATCCGCATCGTCCTCGGCATGGACTACTATCTGCCGTCGCTGGACGGCGAAACCACCCCGACCTCAACCACAACCAGCTACTCGATATCGCGCACCACCACTCCGTATGAAGGCAAACCTATCCAGGCCGGCAACCGGATCCCATGTGTCAATTAATCAGCCGGTGAACGCGGTATCGACGACGTGGGGGAAACGTCAGGACATGCTGGTGCACAGCGACGCGCCGGTGAACGCCGAACCGCGTGCATCGGTTCTGGCCGCAGCCGAAATCACCGCGACGGACGCCTTTTACTGCCGCAACCACGGCGCAATTCCCGACCTCGCCGCCGAACAGTGGCGACTTCGCGTCGACGGCGCCGTGGCCAACCCGCTGACCCTCAGTTACGCCGACTTGACCACCGAGTTCGCCAGCCACGACGTATTGGCAACTCTGGTCTGCGCGGGTAACCGGCGCGCGGAACTGCTACGCGTGCGACCGATAGCGGGTAAGGAGCCGTGGGCGCAAGGCGCTATCTCCACCGCCGCTTGGCGCGGCGCCCGACTGGCCGACATCCTGCGAGCCGCGGGCGTTTCCCCCGACGACGCATCGCATGTCGCCTTGGCCGCCCCCGATGTCGCATCGGGAGCAGTCCAAGACCAGGGATACGGTTGCTCGATCCCGCTGGAGAAAGCCACATCGGAAGAGGTTTTGTTGGTCTGGCAAATGAATGGTGAGCCATTGCCCCGTATCCACGGTGGCCCGGTGCGCATGTTGGTACCCGGCTTTATCGGCGCTCGCAGCGTCAAGTGGATCACCAGGATCACCGCACAGCCGTTTCCGTCGCAGAACTACTTTCAGGCGGTGGATTACCGTTGGTTGCCTGTCGACGGCGAACCCGCGCCCGGCGTGGGTATTCCGCTGTCGTCGTTGCCGCTGAACTGCGGTATCTTGACCCCCTACGGCGCGGGGACGGTTCCCGCCGGCGCACTGGAAATCCAGGGCTATGCCATCGCCGAAGACTGCCGCCGCATCGCGCGCATCGAGGTTTCACTGGACCGCGGAGCTAGCTGGCGAGCGGCCGAACTCGCGGCACCGGCCGGTCGCTGGGCGTGGCGACGCTGGTCACTCACCGTGGATGTCGGAAGGGGGCCGCTCTGCATAACAGCCCGGGCATGGGATGACACCGGCGCTACTCATCCGGAATCGCCTGCAGCGTTGTGGAATCCCGGCGGTTACGCCAACAACGCCTGGGCGCGTGTCGAATTGACCGTTGATTAAACCGACTCCTTTTTCTTTTTCCGGGTCAACCGCGCCGCAAGAAGCCCAGCACCACGTTCTCGAAGGCGTCCTTGGCTTCGATCATGGTCCAGTGGCCACAGTTCGGGAACACATGAAACTCGGCGTTCGGGATGGTGCGCATCGGAATCAGCGCCATGTCCAGCGGGCTGACCCGGTCGTCGCGGCCCCAGGTGATCAGCGTCGGCGCCGCGACCCGGTGCATCGTCGCCCAAGGTTGCGGCCATTTGGCGGCTTGCATCGCCTGGATCATCCCCGCGAAGGCTTCCCTGCTGTACATCCGACGCGCGCTGGCCAGGCTCTCCGGGTCGGCGGCCAGTTCCCACCGCTCCTCGATGAGTTCTTCGGTCACCACCGCTGGGTCGTACACCATCGAGTGCAGCCACCGCACCAGGCTCTCGCGACTCGGGTTCTCGGTAAACTCCTGCAGCAACCGGATGCCCTCCGCGGGACCGGGGCTGAGCAGATTGGTGCCGAGCCCGCCGATGGTCACCAACCGGCGCACCTTCTCCGGATGCGCTATCGCGTAACTGATCGCGACACCGCCGCCCATGGAGTTCCCCACGATATCCACGGTGTCTAGCTGCAATGCATCGACAAACCGGTTGACCGCATCGAACGCCGTCAGCATCGGGTGGCCCCCGAAGTCATCGCTGACGCCGAAGCCGGGGAATTCCAGCACCAGACACCGGAAGTGCTCGGCGAACGCGGGTAGCACACCGCGGAAGTTCCGCCACCCGGTGACACCCGGCCCCGAGCCGTGCAACATCAGCAGCGGCGGGCCGGCTCCGGCCTCGTGGTAGCGCAGCGCACCCGGTTCGGTGGTGATCTCCCGGCGGGTCTCGTCGTAGCTGAACGTTGCCGTCATCTATCTCCTACCTCGTATCACCGGATACGCTAACGAACGCCCGCATGCGCGCCAGGTAGCGGGGCAGTCGCAGAGCCGAGACGCTCCTCGGCCAGTCATCGGCACGGAAATAGGCGTCGAAACCGCCGACGACGAACACCACGCTGCCGCAGCGGAAGTCCGCAGAATCCGAGAGCATCAGCATGATCCAGTCCGCACGCTGGCCGGCATCACCGAAACCGCCCACGGGTATCGGGAACGCGTGGATAAGTTTGGCCTGCTGCGATGTCGAGAGTTGGTTTTGCAGTAGCGGCGTCATGATCGCGCCCGGTGCGAGCGCATTGAGCCTAATCCCGGCACCTATCCACGGCGGGCGTCACTGCGTGGCGCCGAACCCAGCGCGACACCGCGCGCTTAGCCGCGGTGACCGCTTAGACCCCGATCGTTTACACCATCCCGCGCAGCCCCTCACCGCCGAACACCGGCTCGAGCATGGCAGTGAAGTCCGGGCCTCTTCGCAGCGAGTGGCCGCCGTCGACGTTGATGATCTGACCGGTGATCCAGCTCGCCGCGTCGCTGAGCAGGAAAACCGCCAAGTTGGCGATATCGCTGACCTCGCCTACCCGCGGCAACGGGGTGCAGCTTCGGTAATCGTCGGACAACTCCGGGGAAGCCAGGATCGGGGCGACCAAATCGGTCCGAGTCAAGCCCGGACGGATGCCGTTGACTCGAACCCACGATGCGCCGAGCTCGTCGGCGGCCAGCATCATCAAATGGTCGACGGCCGATTTGGTCACCCCGTAGGCGCCAAACCAACGGTGCGTGTTGCTCGCCGCGATCGATGAGATGCCAACGAACGAACCCCCGCCGCCGCGGACCAGCTCGCGGGCAGCATGCTTGAGGACGTGCATGGTGCCGTTGATGTTGAGATCCACCGTGCGGCGCCACGCCGCGGAGTCGACCTGAGTGATCGGTCCGATGGTTTCCGACCCACCGGCACAGTGCACCACACCGTGCAGCCGACCGCACCAGGACGTGGCGGCGGAAACGGCCCGCGCCGTCGCCTCTTCATCGGTGACGTCGGCGGCCTCACAGCGAACCTCACCGCCAGCATGGATGTCCGCGATCTCGGCGGCAGCGTCGGCCAGCCTGTCCGCGCTGCGGCCGCTAATCACCACGTTCGCGCCAGCCGCGACCAGCTCGCCGGCGACCGCCTTGCCGATTCCGCTGCCGCCGCCGGTGACTAAGTAGGTGCGGTCCTCGAAACACAGCTGCATGCCGACTCCCTGCGCCGCGGTCAGCGCTACGGCTCGTCGCGGCGGGCCACCTGGGTGGGCTTGGCGCCGCGCCAGTCCTCGACGTCGGGCGGCAGGGCCACCGGATACCTGTTCTCGTTGTGGGCTGCCCAGTGCGCGTGACCGAGTTGATGGACATGAAACCCATGCCGCAATGCTTCGGTGAAGCCCATCGCGTCAGCGGCGGCGTTCACCGAATCCTTGATCAGCAGTGCGGCCATCGTCGGGCGCTCGGCGATCCGCCGAGCGAACTCCAGCGTTTTGTCCGCTAACTCATCGTGCGGGAAAACCTTGGAAACCATGCCCAGCCGATACGCTTCATCAGCATCCAGCGAGTCGCCGGTCAACAGCAACTCTTTGGCCTTGCGCGGGCCGAATTCCCACGGGTGCGCGTAATATTCGACCCCCGGCATACCCAGCCGGACCCCAACCACGTCACTGAAGCGCGCATTGTCAGCCGCCACGATCAGATCGCAGGCCCAGATCAGCATCAGTCCGGCTGAGATGGCGTTGCCCTGCACCTGGGCAATGGTGATCTTGCGCAACTCCCGCCAGCGACAGGTGTTTTGGAAGTAAAAGTGCCACTCCTGCAGATAGGTTTTCTCCGCGACCGGTCCCCGGGTCGCGCCGAACGACCGGAAGGTCGGGTGCTGCGCCGGGCCGGGTTGCCGCTCCAGAATCGCCGCTTCTGAACCCAAGTCGTGGCCGGCCGAGAAGTTCCGGCCCCGCGCTGCCAGAATCACCACCCGGACGGTGTCGTCGGCCACGGCGCGGCCGAACGCTTCGTCGAGTTGCACCAGCAAGGTGCGGTTCTGCGCGTTGTGCGCCTCCGGCCGGTTCAGCCAGATCCTGGCGATTCGGCCATCGTCGAGGGTCTCGTAGTCGACCAGATCCAACCGGTCTGGCGCGGCTCCGCTGACCGCGTCGGTGTTGGCATGATCCGTACTTGTCATTTTCGCCGCCTCGATCGTGTTTCTCCGCACAGATTACGGCGGTCGGCCGGTAGGTGGCTATGCGGCTGTGCTGCACCACCCACTTCGCTACAGTCGTACCATGGCTGCTAAATCTGATCCCGCCGAAATCGGTGATGTGGAGCCGCTGGCCGACAGCACCGCAAGCCAGGCCAGGCGGGTCGTGGCCGCCTATGCCACCGATGCCGATGAGTGCCGGGTTTTCCTGTCGATGCTCGGTATTGGGCCGTCCAAAACCGGCGCCTAAATGCCTCAAGCCGGGGGGGCCAGCAGCCAGAATTCGGGGGATTCCGACTTCGTGGTGGTGGCGAACCGGCTGCCCATCGACTTGGAGCGGCTGCCCGACGGCACCACCACGTGGAAACGTAGTCCCGGCGGGCTGGTCACCGCGCTGGAGCCGCTGTTGCGCCGACGCCGCGGCGCGTGGGTTGGGTGGCCCGGCACGGTCGGTTCCGGAGCCGATCCGGACGCCGACTCCAGCGTCGCGACCGATGCCGACGCGGTCGAGACGTCGATCAGCGATGACGGCCTGCAGTTGCATCCGGTGTCGCTGAGCGGCACCGATATCGCCCAGTATTACGAGGGCTTCTCCAACGCCACGCTGTGGCCGCTGTACCACGATGTCATCGTCAAACCCATCTACCACCGGCAATGGTGGGAGCGCTACGTCGATGTCAACCACAGATTCGCCGAAGCCACCTCCCGCGCCGCCGCAAACGGGGCGACCGTGTGGGTGCAGGACTACCAGCTACAGCTGGTCCCGAAGATGCTGCGGACGCTACGTCCCGATTTGACCATCGGCTTTTTCCTGCACATACCGTTTCCGCCGGTGGAGTTGTTCATGCAGCTGCCGTGGCGAGCCGAGATCGTCAACGGCCTGCTCGGTGCCGATCTGGTCGGCTTCCACCTGCCCGGCGGGGCCCAGAACTTTCTGTATCTGGCCCGTCATCTGGCCGGCGTCAACACCTCGCGCGGGTCGGTCGGCGTGCGGTCCCGGTTCGGGGAGGTACACCTGGAGTCCCGCGATGTCCGGGTGGGCGCTTTTCCGATCTCCATCGACTCGGGCGCCCTCGACCGGAAAGCACGCGGACGCGGTGTCCGGCGGCGGGCCAAAGAGATCCGCGCCGAGTTGGGCAACCCGCGCAAGATCCTGCTCGGTGTGGATCGGCTGGACTACACCAAGGGCATCGACGTTCGGCTGAAGGCATTCAGCGAACTGCTCGCCGAGGGCCGAATCAAACGTGATGACACCGTGCTGATCCAGCTGGCGACCCCCAGCCGGGAACGGGTGGAAAGCTACCAGGTACTGCGCAACGACATCGAACGCCAGGTCGGTCACATCAACGGCGAATACGCCGAGGTCGGCCACCCGGTCGTGCACTACCTGCACCGACCGGTCCCCCGCGACGAGCTCATCGCGTTTTTCGCGGCCAGCGACGTCATGCTGGTCACCCCGTTGCGCGACGGGATGAATCTGGTCGCCAAGGAGTATGTCGCATGTCGCAGCGACCTCGGCGGAGCGTTGGTGCTCAGCGAATTCACCGGGGCCGCAGCGGAGTTGCGTTGGGCTTATCTGGTCAACCCGCACGACCTGGAGGGCGTCAAGGATGCCATCGAGACCGCTGCGAACCAGCCCGTCGAAGAGGGCCGTCGGCGGATGCGGGCGTTACGCCGGCAGGTTCTGGCCCATAACGTGGACCGGTGGGCCCGATCGTTTCTGGACGCGCTCGCCGACCGAGCTGCCCGCCCGACCGGCTGATCGGCTGCTAGGAACCCATCAGTGCGGTCGCCGAAAAACCCACGTCCGGGTCGCGGTCAGCAAAGTACCGATGCAGTGTGTCACCCAACTCGGCCGGAACCCACGCCTCGCCGTCTGCGGTGAACCGGCGCTCCATACCGGGTGCCGCCAGCAACGTCACATCCGGACCGTAAACGATGAAGACCTGACCGTTGACCGACTCAGCGGCAGGCGAGGCCAAGAATCGCACCAGCGTCACCACGTGTTCCGGCGAGAGTGGGTCGACCTCGCCGGCTCCGCGCTGCGGCGCCGCGCCGAACACGTCCGCTGTCATCGCGGTCCGGGCCCGCGGACAGATCACGTTCGCGCACACCCCGTAGCGGGTCAACGCGCGCGCCGCAGACAGCGTCAACGCGGTGATCCCGGCTTTGGCCGCTGCGTAGTTGGCCTGGCCGACCGGACCCACCAACCCGGCCTCCGATGAGGTGTTGACGATGCGTCCGTAGGTGGTGCCACCGGCCTGTTTGGCTTTGTCCCGCCAGTAGGCGGCCGCGTTACGGGTCAGCAGGAAATGGCCGCGCAGGTGAACGGCGATCACCGCGTCCCAGTCTTCGTCGGACATGTTGAACAGCATCCGGTCGCGGGTGATCCCGGCGTTGTTGACCACGATGCTCAACCCGCCCAGATCCTCCGCGCAGCC
>CAZPZQ010000115.1:0-10013 GCA_964590745.1 uncultured Mycobacterium sp.
ACACCGTGCTGTTCTTGCGGCCCACCGAAAGCGCCACCGTCTTTCTGCAGCAGCTGGGCCGCGGGCTTCGGCTCACCGAAGGCAAGACGGTGCTGACCGCGCTGGACTTCGTCGGCCACCACCGCCGCGAATTCCGCTTCGACCAACGCTTCCGGGCGCTGACCGGCGTCGGCGGCAAGGGGCTGCAGCGCCAGGTCGCCGAGGGTTTCCCGTTCCTGCCGTCGGGCACCCAGATCGTGCTCGACCCGGTTGCGCGGGAGCTGGTGCTGGACAACATCAAACAACAGGTCGCTCCCCGCTGGGCAGCGCTGGTGTCCGAGGTGCGCGCCCACCCCGACGACCGGCTGGCCAGCTACCTCGACGCATCCGGGCGCGGCCTGGACGACGTTCTAAAAACCAACCGGTCCTGGACGACGCTGTGCCGCGACGCCGGCAAGCTCAGCCCGAAGCCGGGGCCGCGAGAGGCCGAGCTGGTCAAACGCGTCCGTGCGCTGGCCCACGTCGACGACTCCCGCCGCCGGAACGTATACCAGTCGATCCTGAACGGCGCCATCGACACCCACAGCACCGCCGAGCGGCGGCTGGCCGCGATGCTGTTCTACTCGCTGTTCCCCAACGGCGGCGGATTCGACAGTCCCACAGTTGGACTCAACGCGCTGCGCGGCGAGCAAGTCACCGACGAGATGCACCAGGTCATCGACATCGCCTTCGACACCGCCCGCCGCAGCACCTACGACCTGGGCGGTCTGGTGCCGCAGCTCGCCGACGTCCCGCTGCAAATCCACGCCAGCTACTCGCGCGAGGAAATCTTGGCCGCACTCGACTTCGCCTCCCAGCAGCGCACGCCCAGCAGCATGCGCGAAGGTGTCGCCTGGTGCCAAGGGGTCAACGCCGACGTGTTCTTGATCACGTTGAAGAAATCCGAGACCGATTACTCGCCGACCACGATGTACCGCGACTTCGCGCTGAGTGACCGGCTGTTCCACTGGGAGTCGCAATCCACCACCTCGGAAGCTTCAAAGACCGGGCAGCGCTACATCCACCACCGCCAAAACGGCTCGCACATCCTGCTGTTCGTCCGGGCCGCCAAAACCACCGTGCTGGGCGCGGCGCCGTATGTGTTCCTCGGCCCGGCCGACTACGTCTCGCACGAAGGCGAGAAGCCGATGGCGATCACCTGGCGGCTGCGCAAGTCGATGCCGGCGGAGGTGTATCAGGCGTCGACAGTCGCCGTAGCGTAAGGAGCGCTCGCCCGAAGCTTCCGGCCGGGCTTCTATCCCTGCGGCCGGCTCGGCTCCTGAAGCTGGTGACGCTGCGCGTCGACAGCGACAGTGAGCTGCTTAACCATGCCCTGACGGCTCGCGCAGCAGCATCTCGACCTTTCTGACCGGCCTTACCGGACCTTTCGCCGCGTGGCCGCACTAGCCGATGACAGTGGCGACGTTTCAGACGTCAAGGACAGCGGTCGCGCCGACCCGCCACCGGTTAGGCCGGGCTGGCCCCGCCCCGCCCGTCGATCACCTGCTGGATCAGCCCGGCGATGTGCTGCTGGCCGGCCGCGGTGAGCTCGAACTTGGCCCCCATCTCGGCGAAGCCGCTGGCCACCGCGCTGAAGCCGCCGGTCATCTCCTGCCGCAGGTCGACCATGTCCTCGCGCAGCGCGGTGAAACTGGCGACCGTGGCAGCACGGAAGTCCCGTACCTCGTTGCCGAGCTCGCCGACGTCGCGATCGGCCCCACCGGCCAGCACCCGAACCGCTGCCACGTCGTGCTCGCTGGCCCGGACCCGGTCGCGCAGCTCACGCATCTGCTCTTCCAGGGCGGTGACCCGTGGCTCGAGGTCTTCCTCTGACATGCTGGCAGCGTACGGCGGAGTCGCAGGCCGGCAAGTCAGCCGCAGCACCCTGGTGCACCACCGTCGGCGTGGCCAGCGACGATGCGGAGATCCGGCGAATCGTCAACAAGACGTTGGCAGGTCGCACCCGGGATGAAATTCGGACGCTCACCGAACACCTACTGGCGAACGGCGCACGACCGGTTGCGGACCTGATTGCCGCAACCAAACCGTCGCTGAGGTCACCGCGGTGCATCCGGGTTTTGGAAGGACACCGGAACATCTTCGATCGCACCGCGGTCACGCCCGACAGTCTCCTGCTGCAGCGCAACCTCCACGAACGCGTTCAGCGTTGAGATCAGCCGCATCTCCTCCACGGTGCGGGCCCGGGCGTCGAGTAGTTCGTCGGTGCAGACCAGGTAGGCCAGACACCGCGCCCGGCTGATCGCGACATTGAGCCGGTTGCGGGAGAACAGGAAGTCCATGCCGCGAATCATGTCGGCTCCGCTGGAAGTGGCCATGGAAAAGAACACCACCGCAGCTTCGCGGCCCTGGAACTTGTCGACGGTGCCGACCGGCACCTCGGCGAGCGCCGGATCCTGGCTCAACCGGTCGCGGATGCAGCGGACCTGGTCGTTGTAGGGTGCGACGACCATGAAATCCTCGGCGGCCAACGGGTTTTGCTCGCCCTCGTAGTTGGTCCACCCGGTCCCGATCAGCTGCAACAGCTGGTCGGCGATCAGGTCGGCCTCCTGTGTCGACGACGTTCGGTTGCCCTGATGGTCGGCGCGCAGCCAGCGCAGCCCGGTCCCGGCGACGGTTGACTGTCGCGCACAGTCGGGTTCGGAATCGAGGCGGCCGGCGTAGATCAGCTTGGAGATGAACGTGCAGACGTCGGGGTGCATCCGGCGGGTGCGGCCCAGGAAGACGCCGCGCTCGGCCGGCAGCGTCGGCGCGTCATCGACGATGTGCTCCAAGACGCTGCGGCCGGCGATGCCGGGATGGTTGGCGTGCGCGACTTGCGGCAACTGCAGCGGGTCACCCAACAGCACCAGATTGTGCGCCGCACCCGACGCCGCCAGCGCGTCGGCCAACGCCAATTGCCCTGCCTCGTCGATCAATAACACATCGACCGGTGCGGCCCGCATTTCCGGCGATGAGAACAGCCAGGTGGTCCCGGCGACGACGTTGAATCCATCACGCGCGCAAGTGCCGTTATCGCCGCCGTAGCTGATCCCGGCGAGCCGTTTCGAATCCTCACCCGCTTTGCACACCGCCCGCAGCAGACCGACCTCGCCGCTCTCTTTGAAGGCGGCGAGCAGCGCTTCGAGCACGTTGGCGATCGCGTGGTGACTGAACGCGGTGATGCCCACCCGCTTCCGGGCTCGGACCAATGCCCGCACCAAGCGGGCTGCCCGGTACGTCTTTCCGGTGCCCGGCGGTCCCTGAACCGCCACGAAGCTGTGATCGAGCCGGGTCACCCAACTGGTCATGTCGTCTAGGTCGTCGGTGAACACCCCGGCGCGCGGGCCAGCGCCCTTGAAGCGCGGCAGGTCGCGGTGCAGCAGGGCCAGTGTCACCGGGTTGGGGCTTCGCTCGGCCAGCATGTCCTTGGCGAATGCCTGCAGCGCATCGGATTTCGCCCTGGTACTGACCCAGTCGTGCAGCACCGCGGAGCGCGGCAGGAAATCGGCTTCCTGCAGTTTCTTGCCCCAGGCCACATCCAGCTGGCCGCCCTGGCGATCCAACCGCTCGATCCTGGCGACAGAGCGCTGCCCGTCGGGCGCCGCGATCATCACTTTTCCTCCGGTTGCCGGAAAACGGTCGAGCACTTGGCGCTCAAATGTGAACCGCCGGCCCGGGTCAAGCAGCTTGCCGGTCGTGCCGCAGCGCTCGTACTCGCCGGCGAAGGTCAGACCGGCGATGACTTCTGGATCGTCGAGCATGTCGGCCGGGTCGGCTTCCAGTTTCGCCTTCTTCGGCGCCAGGTAGGCGAACCACTCCGCGCGCCAGTAGCCCAGCAGATCACCCAGATTGTGTTCGTGGGTGCCGACCTCGAAGCGGTGCAGCGCCTCGATGGCCTCGTTGAGTTCGGGCAGCCCCTCGTCGGGTTCGAGATAGGCATGCCGCCACGACATCCCGGCGGGCCGGTGCGCAACCAACCAGTCACGCAGCGCCATGGTGGCCCGGACGTCGTCGTCGTTGTAGGCCGCGACGGCATCCAGATCCGCCTGGTCTCCGGTGCTCAGGTACTGCTCGTAGCGCACCACGGCGCCGGCACCCTTTTCGATCTGGTGACGGCGTTCGAAGTCGGTGAGCCGCTCCAGGTGCTTCAAGCCGTAGGATTCGACGCCCACCTGAAAGCTGTGACGCGCCACCGGCAGCAGGTCGACGAAGACTCCGGTGTCGATAAGCTCGGCCAGGTCGTGTTCGCCGTCACCGTGGGTCTGCGCAATGTCCTGCAGCGCCGAACGTTCGGTGTGGTTGTAGTGGTAGACATGCATGCCGGGAAAATCCCTGCGGCGCTGGGCGAGATAGCCGATCAACTCGATGACCGCAGCGGCTTGCTCGTCGAGATCGTGCGCCCACCGCGCCCGATACCGCCACCCACCGTCGGAATCGCGTTCCAGCACACCGAAAAGGAAGAACAAGCCGGTATCGGCTCGCCAGAACGGATGGCCTTCGAAGTCGATGAACACATCGCCGGGGTGCGGTTCGGGCAGTTGTTCCAGCCCATGCCCCCAGGGCTGCGGCCCGGGCTCAATACGGTGAAACGGTGGCTTGGCGTTGAGCTCCGCCCGTGCTTGCGCCTGCAATGCCGCCTGTCCGCGCAGCCGAGTCAGCCGATCGTCGGCAACACCGGCGACTGTGCCGTCGGTGCCGGCCAGCGCCGCCAGGGTGGCGACGTCGGCGGCAACCAACGCGTCGATGTCGGGCTTGCGGATGCCCGCCACGTAGATCAGCGAGTCCGCGTCTCGCCACTCTTGTTCGCATACTTCCTGGAACTCGCAGAACTCGCAGTGCAGATTGCGTTCGGCGACCGTGTCGGCGGCCGGCCCGTCGGCCAGCGCCCGGGTCAGCCGGCGCCGCAGCCGCCGCCACAGCGGTCGGAATTCGTCGACCCGCAATGTTTCCAGCCGCCCCGAGCCCAGCCAGATGTGCATGTGCTGCGGGCGCAGCCCGGTCAGCGCCTCGATCGCCTCGGCGTAGAAGCACAACTGCAGCACATGGCCGGGCTTGGCCGCTGCCCGGGCCAGCTTGGCATCGACCGGTTCGTAGCCCACCGCGCCGGTCTGCGGGTCGACCGAGCGCACCACGAAGTCGGCGACACCGCGGATTCCGTCATGGGCAAACGGCATCTGGTAGACCACATCCGGCTCCGCGGTGAACGGGTTGCCGACCCGAGCCACCCACACTGAAAACGGCTCGCCGTCCTCCCGGGGTGCAATGTGCAGCACCGTGCCGGTCTGCTCGTAGTTCGCCAGGCAGTCGCCTTCGTGGATGCGGCCCTTCTCCAACAGCAGCCGGGCGAACGAACCGAACACCGACTCGGGTTCGGCCAGCAGCCCGTCGTCGACGCGGCTGCGCAGCGTCAGATAATGCGGGCAATCCAGCCATGCCGTGATCTTCGACGGCGACAGCACCCGCTGGGTCATCGCTGACGCACCCACCTCCACATGGCCACCATTGATAGCCGACTTACGCGCGAATCGGAAGCGCGCACCGCGGCGGCGGCCCCGCGGTCGGCGGATGTTTCCGGCCTACGCGCTACGCGGCGCTGCTTGCGACGAGTCGGCGTCCCCCGCGTCGTCGCTGAGCTGCGCCACCAGCTCCACCGGGTCCGGACGGGTATTGAGCAAGGCGAGCAGCGGATCGCGCTGTTGTGCTGAAATCGGTTCCAGCCCGAAGAACCGCATGCCGGCACCGTCGGGTGCCACCCGGGCGCAGACCAGCTGTCCGGCCTGCAGTGGGTGTCTCGTCAGGTGTTCGTCGGCCTCGTGCCGTTCGCCGGTGCGCACATCTCGTGCGGTGATGCTTCCGCCTTGCTCCACGCACTCGATTTCGAATACCGAGCGTTCCACCAGTAGCCACTTTTCGACTAAGGCGCGTTCGTCCTCAGGCAACAGCGGGCCGCGCACCTTCAGAAACTCGTCGAATCCGCCGCCCTCGGAGAGGATGGCGTCGATCGCCACCGGGTCGGCCAGTGCGGCATTGAACGCGTCGTCGTCGGCGAAGATGCGACGACACCGTGCCCAGGCGACGGCGTAGCGCAGATCGGTCCAGTCGCCGTACAGCACGTGCTGAATTGCCTTGTGGTAGAGCCACGCTACTCGGTCAGGCAGCGATAACTCGGAGCGGTGCAGGTGGCACTTTTTGTACTTGCGGCCCGATCCGCACCAGCATGGCTGGTTGCGGCCCAGGTCGGTCCGCGGCTTGCAGCGATGCCGCCGCAGCAGGTACACCAGCGGGTCATTGGCCGGTGCGCCAGCGCGCCGCAGCAGTGCTAGACCGGCCTCCACGTCGCCGCGGTCGGAGGCGATGCGGGCCAGGTCGCGCAGTGCCGGCGGCCAGTCGCCGTCCAACGCCTCGGCAGCCAGCAGGGCACGTTCGGACCCGGCGATATCGCCGTCGCGCTCCATCGCCACCGCGCGTAGCCACTGACACGCCGCCTGCGCCGACGGCGGTACCTTCGGTGCCAAAACCTCGGTAAGCAGCCGCAATCCCGCTGCGCTGCCCCGGCCGTCCTCCGCGGTTTCCACCGCCAGCGCCTCTGCGATCGCCGGATCGGCCAGCGCACCGACGACGACCTCGTCGAATTCGCTGGCTTCCAGCTCGGTGACATCCTCGCCGAGAGCGAGCTCACGCAGCTGGTGTGCCGTCATCCCGTGAGCTAGGCCCAGCAGCGTGTTCAAAGCGATGGCATCGGTGGAGTCGAGGCGGTGACGTCGCTTGAGCCGGGCACACCCGCGCAGGAAATCCCAATCGCGGAAATCGAAATCGGGTGGCGCCAGCCACTCGCCTCGTTGGGCGAGTCCGCGGTCCGCGGCGATCTCCGACAGTGGCGCCGTCGCCTCGGTGAACAGCGTCGGCGCGGAATCGCATGCCGTCCAGACCAGCGTGCCGACATACCGCGGCCACTCACCGAGCAGCGCGGCGAGTTGCGCGCCGGCCGTGGTAGCGGCTGCTGTGCTGACCCGCTCGACGACCAAGCCGGCGCTGCTGAGCCGCAGTCCGACCAGATCTCCTTCGTCGACTCCGAGCGCCTCGAAGGTGCCCACGGCCAGGGCGAGCGCACCTTCGTCGTCGAGCAGGTCCGGCGGAATGTCCAACTGGTCCAGGAGTCGGTCAGCGCCGGGTGCTACGGGTTGGATCGGCGAACCGTCGGCTAACCGTTGATAACGCGGATAGCCGCAGAGCGCTGCCATCGGTTCGAGGTCCGGGGTGATGGTGAGCAGATCGAAGTTCGCCTCGAATTCGGTGATCCGGCGGGTGAACACCCGGCCGGCCAACACGGTGGGCAGCCACACCCAGCGTCCATCGATCAGTTGTCGTGCGGGGACATCGATTCCGAGTCGCAGACGCCGAAGGGTACCGGCGGGCTCGGTCACGCCGGCGGCCCGCAGGTGCTGGGTGAGGTCGTCGTCATGCAGCGGACCGTGCTCGGTGAGAATCTCCGCCAGGAGCCGGCCTTGATGGAGCGGCGCTGTCATGGCGGAAAGGCTAGGGCGGGGCCGCTCGCTCCGCACTTCACCGGGCCAGCGCAATGCACAGGAGTCGTACGGCTGGATAGCGAGCGCACCGGACACCGGGTAATGCCGCCGTGGCTACGAACCGCACCATGCGGCGGACGCGCTGACCGCAGTTACCTCCATGGCGGGGGAAAGCCGATGTCCAGCCGCGCCGTTCGTCTATATCCCGACCATGTCGGTACGCCGGCGGGCTGGACGCGGTAAATACCGGCCGCGGCGGCCACTACTCGGTCATGCTGGGTTGGCCACCGAATCTCGGAGGCGATTTGTTCCAGCACGTCTCGGTCCCGGTCTAGCACGCGCTCCACGATCGGCACCGCTGGCAGCGCGTTGCTTTTGTCGCTGTTGCAGCGCGCACAAGCGAGCACCAGGTTGGCCAGGCCGTCGATACCGACCAGCGACCACGGCAGCACGTGATCGATCGGGTTGTCGGTCGGCAGATGGGTGCCGCAGTAAAAGCAGTGCGGGCCGAACGCATCTTTCAAGGGTGCCCGCACCGGTCCGAGGTCGGCGCGCTCCCGGCCGAACAGATGGCCGGCCACGTCGGGAACCGTGTCGTCGAGAAACTTGTTCATCCGGCGCACGTCATCGACCCACATGATCTCCAGCGCCGGCTTGAGCAGTCCGGCGAGCCGGGCCAGGCCGTTGGCCACCCCGGGCTTCAACTCGATGACATAGCCGCGGACGCGCCGCACCGAACTGGTCGGCTGCTGAAGAAACCCGTCGTCGTAGAGGAAAGCATCAACCTGTGCGGCGCCGCTCAGCCGCTGCAGCCGCCGCAGCGGTTCGTTCGCCAAACAGACGCTGATCTCGTCGATCGCCGCGTCGTAGGCTTCCGGCGCCCGAAGACGCGCAACCGCGACCGGCAGGTTGCGCTCGCCAATTCGCGCCTGGGCGCGGAGTTGTCGAGCGACCCTTGGGATGGTCGCGTTCGGCTTGCCGTGGATCTGTTGGAGAAGCTGTCCCCGGAACGGGCGTACCTGCGGCCAGTAGAGCTCGAAGGCGGGCACTTCTGGTGGTGACCCCCGCCGCGACCCGGTGCGACAGGCGGTGGTACTGGTCGGTGTGTCGACTGTTCGCTCACTTCGCCCACACCTCGGCGAGCATCTCCGCACCCGGCAGCAGCGAGCGCGCCGACGGGCCCAACGCCCAAGCGTTCCAGTCGCTTCGGTCGACCAGGTCCAGGCCGGTCATCATCGCCGACAGCTGAACGAGCGCGACGCGCACATCCTCGACGGTGAGTGGCTGTCCGCCTAGCTGCCAGCGGTGCCCGAGCAGCTCATGCACGTGAGCCGCGATGCCGGCCGGCGGCAGGGGACCGTGCGCAGCCAGCACGCCGATGGTCAACTCGGTGAGCTGGGTGTCAAAGCTGTTGGGTTCGAACGCCGCTCGCAGTCGACGCTCTACCGCCAGGTCGTCAGCGGCCGCCCGAGTGGGGGCCAGCACCCGGTTACGCAGCCGCAGCACACCGGTCTGACGCAGCAGTGCATGCAGGGCGACCAGCGGCCACAGGCCATCTTCGATGCGGGCCAGCCGGCCCAGCCGATGCCAGTCGGGGCGGTGCTGCTGCATTGTCGAGCGCCTCGAGCAACTCCGTATAGCCTGCCCGGCCCGCCGCACTGCGGCTCACGGCATGACATCCAAGGGCAGCGCCGCCGCGTTCGGCGCCAGATCAGCGCCCACTGCGGCGATATCCGCGGCATCCGGCGCTGTCGTGATTTCCCCGAGGCTCATCAGGTAGCTGAGCCCCGCCGACAGCATTTGTGACGCTGACTGCTGAAACTCGGTCAGCTGATCCGATACAGACGCGAGGTCGCTCGAAGACAAGGCGGAATAGCTACCTGCGTTCATTATCGAGACCGCGAGGTCGTCGCGCGCGTTGAGGAAGCCGGCGGTGATGCTGGTGGCCGGGTCGGTCCACATTTGATTGAACGCCGTTCCGAGTTGCTGAACACCTGTCTCGAAGGCGGCCATTGCCTGTGCGAGCTGGTCAGATGAGATGTCGCTATCGATTGCCTGGAAAGTTTTTCCGACGATCATCTCCAGGTGCAACGCAGCCAAGACCATGGGCAACTCGATGTCTTTGACAGCCAGCGGCAGGTTTTGCACGACCGCCGACAGGCTGTCTTGCGGATTAGCCAAGGTGTCCTGCGCGATGCTAGCCATGTTCGGGGTCAGCGCCGAGTCCGTCATACGGTCGAGGACTGAAGGCACATATTGTTGGCCACCGAATAGCTTGTGGTACTCGTCGCTACCCACTGCGGAGATGATCGCGGACTTGATCTGGTCGTGCTCAAGGTTAGCTGTCACCCAGCCGGCGTCATGGCTTTGGTCTTGGCGGTAGTCGAATTCGAAGAGGCGCTCCTGGAAGTCGGCGGCGCGTTCGGCGGGTGTGACAAGTGGTGTGTCGGGCGGCAGATCGTTGCGTAC
>CAZPZQ010000116.1:0-9924 GCA_964590745.1 uncultured Mycobacterium sp.
ACGTCGGCGTAATCCACCGCCATCCGGAAATCTACGGGCACCGTCTGCACCGCCTATTGGATCTCGGTGTCGGGAAGCGACTCCAGTGCCTCCACCTCGGCCGAACGCAACCCGATCGACGAGTGCTCGGCAGTGGCGGCCAACTGCCAGTCGGTGATCTCATCGGTGGGGTATTCGGCGGGCTTTCGCTGTTTTTTTCGGTAGCTGTTGATGTAGGTGTTGGTCAAGATTCGGTACAGCCATGCCTTGAGGTTGGTGCCTTCGCGGAACGAGCGGAACCCCGCATAGGCCTTGACCATCGTTTCTTGCAGCAGGTCCTCGGCGTCGGCCGGGTTACGGGTCATTCGCAGCGCACCGCCGTAGAGCTGATCGAGCATGGGAATCGCATCGCGCTCGAAACGCTCGGTGAGTTGTTCGTCGGTGTCATCCGAGCGCGCTGAGGTCTCAGCCACCCCTGCTTCGGTCGCGCGTTCGACGTCGGCCATTTTGGTTGCCACAGTCCCTTCTGTCATGGTGCGCACCGGCGGCACCCGGGGTGGCATCAACGTCACGCTCGACACCTGGCTCCCCTTCCCCAACCATAGGGCTGCATCCGACAACGGTGTGCGGCGGTACCACCAGCCCAATCCACCGCAGTGCTGGGTGGCTGGACAGCCGCACCGGTCAACACCAGCGATCGCGGCGCTATTTCCGGCGAGTCATCGACCTCCCGGCCGCCGACCCGACCGGACCGACATCATCTGCGTGGCTACCCCGACCGCGCGAGCCGCGCGCCGACCCGGGCGATCGCGGCCCTGGTGGCCGCATAGGGTGACGGCTATGACTTCTTCTCAGTCTTGTTCTGGGTCCCTGTCCGGCCAGACGATGTTCATCTCCGGCGCCAGCCGCGGCATCGGACTGGCGATCGCCAAGCGCGCTGCCCGCGACGGCGCCAATGTCGCGCTGATCGCCAAGACTGCCGAGCCGCACCCCAAGCTGCCCGGCACCGTCTACACCGCAGCCACCGAGATCGAGGCTGCCGGCGGGCGGGCCCTGCCCATCGTCGGCGATATCCGCGACGGGGACGCTGTGGAGGCCGCCGTGACTAAGGCGGTCGAGCAGTTCGGCGGCATCGACATCTGCGTGAACAACGCCTCGGCCATCAACCTGGGGTCGATCACCGAAGTCCCGTTGAAGCGCTTCGACCTGATGAACGGTATCCAGGTGCGCGGCACCTACGCGGTGTCGCGGGCCTGCATCCCGCATCTGAAAGGGCGGGCCAACCCACACATCCTGACGCTGTCCCCACCGATCCGGCTAGAACCCAAGTGGCTCAAGCCGACTGCCTACATGATGGCCAAATTCGGCATGACGCTGTGCGCGCTGGGCATGGCCGAGGAGTTGCGCGCCGACGGCATTGCGTCCAACACGCTGTGGCCGCGCACCTTGGTGGCCACGGCGGCGGTGCAAAACCTGCTGGGCGGCGACGCGGCGATGGCCCGGGCGCGCAAGCCCGACGTGTACGCCGACGCTGCCTACGTCATCTTGACCAAGCCGGCCGCCGAGTACACCGGGAACTCGGTGCTGTGCGAGGACGTGCTGCTGGACTCCGGCGTCACCGACCTGTCCGTCTATGACTGCATGCCCGGCGCTGACCTGGGTGTGGACCTCTGGGTGGACTCGGTCAACCCGCCCGGATACGTCCAGCCGTAGGCGTCAGTTTGCTCAGCTCGGCTTCTGATAGACCAGCCAACGCATTTCGATCGGACGGTCATCGCGGTTGACGTCGAACACGTCGAGGCCACTGACCCAATTGGCATACCAACCGGTGGGCGGCCAGGCGCCGTCGGGCAGATTGGCCTTCTCGTAGTCGTAAACCGACTCGTCGGAAACCAGTTCCAGTGGTAGCCGGGCAGCCGCGCCGGCCATCTCGTCCCACGTGAAGATCATGTTGTAACACTGCTGCCCGAGCTGCCGCGCGGCCTCGTCGAGGAGGTAGCCGGACCGCGGTAGGAAGACACTGAAAACCAGCCGCCCACCCGGCGCCAACCGCTGCGCGGCGAGTTCGAACATGTCACGCAACTGCTGGGTAGCCCGGAAGTCGGGTGTCACCTCGGACAGCACGATCAGCTGGTAATCCCAGCGCAGATCGTTGCCGCAAGCAAAAACGTCCCCTTGGATGACGCGGACATCCAGCGCCTGCTGCTGCGCCTCGGCACGAATGCTCTCGGCGAACTTGGGGGTCATCTCCACGGCATCCACCGGGTGTCCACGTCTGGCCAGTGCCAACGAATTACGTCCGGTTCCCGCGCCAATGTCGAGCACCCGATACCCTCGGGGCTCAGCGGCTTCGCTGGCCAGCGCCCACACCCGGGCATCCGGCTCGGTACCGAACAGGGGCGGTTGACGGGTGGCAACCCAGGTTTCATACGCGGCGTCGAGCGTTTTCCATTCGGACCGGACGTGGTAGTTCAGCACGGGGCCGACCGGCGAGTCGTAGGTGATGACGATGTCCGAACGCTGGGTAGCCGCATACGCTTCGGCCAGCTGGCCCGCCAGCACTGTTTTGAGGTTGGCCAGTTCATCGACGGTGAAGCGCACGCCGACCGCGGTGAAGATGCTGTCGCACATCTTCACGTACTCGTCGATCATGCTGGGCACGGCCGGCAGTCTGATCTCGCCCTTGATCACCGATCGGCGGTACAACCGCCGCGCCATCGCGTCGTGCAGTACCGACGGACTGAGCGATCTGAGCGGCGGATTTTCCATCGAACTGTTGTACACGACTCGACCCCCTTTGGCCAGTTGGCTGACTATACCGTCGCATCCGGGGGGGCGTCGGTGCGGATCGGCAGGACGAGTCGAAAGGACGCGCCGCCGTCATAGGGCAGGCACATCAGGTCGCCACCGTGCGCGCAAGCCAAGGCGCGCGCGATCGGCAGGCCGAGCCCCGCTCCGCCGCGGTCGCGGCCACGGGAGCTGTCCAACCGCACCAGCCGATCGAAGATGCGCTCCCGGTCGGCAGCCGGGATTCCAGCGCCGGTGTCGGTAACCGTCACCTGGACGCCATCACACCGTTGCCCGGTGGCCTCGACCACCCCGGTGGACCGCTGGACGTCGACGGTGATGTGCCCGCCGGGAGGCGTGTAGCGGCGCGCATTGTCGAGCAGGTTGGACAGCATCTGGGCCACCCGGGTCGGGTCGGCTCGGAAGGGCAGGGTGGTAAGCCCGGTGCGGTCGATATTCAACTGTGGTGCCAGCAGTGCAGCCCGGTCGACTTCGGTGTTGACGATTCCGGCCAGGTCGGTCTCTTTGAGTTCCAGCGGTAGCCCGGCATCGATGTAGCTGAGCTCCAGCATGTCGGTGACCAGCCGAGTGGCCCGACGCGCTTCGGCCAACAGCAAGGTGGCGCGCCGATGCTGGCGCTGGGCAGCGGGTTCGGCCGTGTCGGGGTCGACGTTGCTGATGATCTGCTCGGCAGCGGCCTGGATACCGGCGATCGGGGTGCGCAGCTCATGAGCAGCATCGGCGAGGAACCGCCGGACGTCGGCCTCGGCTCGTCGGGCCAGCTCGGCAGCGTGCTGGGCCCGTGTTTCGGAGTCCTCCAGTGCGTCCAGCATATCGTCGAAAGCGCTGGCGGCCCGGCCCAGTTCGGTTCCGGCACGGTCCGGGCGGAGCCGTCGGCCCCGGTCTCCGGTGGTGATATCGCGGGCCAGCTCGGCGAGTCGGTTCAGCGGGGCAAGCGTGGCTCGGCTCGCCGCCACCAGCAGCACCGCCGCGACGATCAAGGTGACCAAGCCGGCGCCGACCATCAGGTGGCGTAGCCGGCGCAGCGTCTCGGTGGCCTCGGTGGTGTCGGCGACCAGAATTACCCGCCCGCCGGTTGCCAGCGGATGCACCAGCACCGTCGCGGTGTCATCGGGCTCCAGTGGCGGCGGCGCAGGACTGGCACCAGTCGTGGCGTCCGGCTCGATCGCCGGATCTCCATAGCTGGCACCGTCAGCGGTCACCACCAGTGCCGCCACTACGCCGCCGTTGAGTTGGTCGGCCAGCTGCTCGGGTGGAGTGTGCACAGCCACCAGGGCATCAGCCCGCGCGGTGGCCGCCGCCAGCCGTTCATACAGGCTGCGATTAGCCATCCTGTCCAGGGTGATGTTGATGACGACGCCCACGGCCAGCATGAGCACGGCCAGCAGCGCTACCACCATCACGGTCAGTCGGCGCCACAGTGACGGCGTTGGGGTCGGTTCATCGGGTGGTCGGCTGTCGCTCATGGGTGCAGCATCCTCATGGGCGCTGCAACTGCAGCCGGTAGCCGATGCCGCGTACGGTGTGCAGAATCCGGGGTCCGTGCGCCTCGAGCTTCTGTCGCAGCCCGCTGACGTGCACCTGCACCAGGTTGGGATCATAGGCCTCATAGCCCCATACCGCGTTGAGGATCTGCGTGGTGCTCACGATCCGGCCGCGCTGCTCGACAAAGTAAACCAGCAAGCGCAACTCGGTAGCGGTCAAGCCCAGCCGGTGTCCCGCCCGGGACGCCACCCCAGCGTCAACGTCCAGCATCAAGTCGCCGAACTGCACCGCCGACGGCAACCGTCCGCGTCGGCGCAGCACCGCACCCACCCGAGACACCAGCTCGGCAAGCTCGAACGGCTTGACCACGTAATCGTCAGCGCCGCCGTCCAGGCCGCGCAGCCGATCGGGCAGGCCGTCGCGGGCGGTGAGCAAGACGATGCCCACCTCACCCCACTCCAGGATCACGTCGATCAAGGCGAATCCGTCGCGCCCGGGCAACATCACATCCAGCACCACCAGATCCGGGCGGAATCCGTCGAGCACATCCTCTAATTCGCTGCCATCCGGCTGGGTGGCGGTCAGATAGCCGGCGTCGGTCAGCGCCTCGCTGACCATCTCGCGGATGGTCTCAGAATCCTCCACCACCAGCACCCGCGGCGTACCCACCCTTAACGCCTCGGCGCCGCGCGTCGCGGGATTGCTGCCACCTCGCCGGTCGGCCAACCGGGAATCGACCATGATCCATTGTTAACACTCGGTTTCGGTAATCGCACTGCAAAACCCGCCGGTCGGCTCGGGCATGGTCATTTCTTCAGGTTCAGTTCAAGTTTGCTGTTTACCGTCAGTAGGACTGACAGCTGTCGACATAGGACACCGCTTTCCTGTCACAGTGACAGCGGTGTATGCGTCAATTTGGTTGCCGCGGAGTGCGTCTCGATGTCAGTGCGTCGCATCGGAATCGAGAGCTGGGCGCTTTGCGCGGTTCGCCCCAAGCCGCATTGGCCGAGTGTCATGCGGGGAAAAGTCAGGAGAAACGATGTTCGTGTCATCTTTGCGGATGCTTGACAAAGGGGTTGCATAGCAATGGACTTCGCAGTGCTTCCGCCGGAAGTCAACTCAGGCCGCATGTACTCCGGCCCCGGGTCGGGACCGATACTGGCCGCTGCGGCATCTTGGGATGCGCTTGCCGTCCAATTGCATACCGTCGGGGCGGCTTACGACTCGGTGGTCGCCGAACTCGAAAACGAATGGTCGGGACCGAGTGCGGCTGCGATGGCCGCTGCGGCCGCACCCTATGCGAAGTGGATGTACACCACCGCGGCGCAAGCCGAGCACACCGCCACCCAAGCCAAGGCCGCGGCCGCCGCCTATGAGGCGGCGTTCGCCATGACGGTGCCGCCGTCGGCCGTCGCGGCCAACCGAGCACAGTTGATGGCATTGCTGGCGACGAACTATCTGGGCCAAAACACCTCGGCGATCGCCGCCACCGAAGCCCACTACGCGGAAATGTGGGCGCAGGACGCTTCGGCCATGTACGGGTATGCGCATAGCGCCGCCGCAGCCTCGAACCTGACGGCGTTCACCGAACCGCCGCAGACCACCAACCCGATCGGCTCGTCGGCTCAGGCCGGTGCGGTCGGTCAGGCCGCTGCGACCGCGGCCGGCGGCCAGACCAACGGCGTCACCTCGGCGGTGACGCAGGCGCTGCAGGGTCTGACATCGCCGGCCGCCACCGCGTCGCCACTGGACGTATCCGCGATGCTTAGTTCACTAGCACCCATCGCGGCGGCGGATCCCGGCTTAGTGGCTGCCTTCGCGGCCTTGGCCTCAAGCCTTTTCGGCAGCTTCGTCATCGACTCGGCGGGCTCCTTCGGCATCGACGTGGCCGGCAGCTTCGGCATCGACTTGATCGGCGTCGGTGAAATCGGCGCGGAATTGCCGGAGTTGCTGCCCCTTGCAGAACTCGTCGGCTCGTCGGCACCGGTAGCGGCAAGCTCGGGTGAGGCCGCTTCGCTGGGTGGATTGTCGGTGCCGCAGGCCTGGACGATGGCGGCACCAGCGGTTATCCAGCAAGTCGGCGCGCCGTTGGCAGTCGGCGGCGGCGCGGCCGTGCCGGCGATCGCGGCAGGTGAAACAACACTGCCACTGGCGGAAATGGCTACCGCTGGCCTGGCCGGACGAGCCACCGCGGCCGTCGGCCGGAGCGGTCGCAGCCGGCCGGGCTCAGCTCGGCAACGCCCAACCGCATCGCAGCAGTCCCCGGCGCAGCCCGATCGGCCGGAACCCGCCCGGCCTACCGACGGCCCGATTACCAGAATCGCCGGTGAATTGCGGGAACTCGCCGATCTGCACAAGGACGGCGTCTTGACCGATGAAGAGTTCACCGAACAGAAGGAACGATTGCTCGGCCGCTGACTGCCATGTGCGTTTGACGCCGAAACGTTGGTCTAGCAAGGCTTCCGGAACAAGCCAGCGACGGAACGAAGAGGAGAACCACGTGTTGTCGGTCAGTGCAGAACTGACAATGCCGGGATAGCAGTGGATTTCGCGCTGCTACCACCGGAGGTCAACTCCGGTCTGATGTATTCCGGCCCCGGGGCGGGGCCGCTGCTGGCCGCTGCCACATCGTGGGACGCCCTCGCGGTCGAATTGCAGACGGTCGGAACGGCATACGACGCGACGATCGCCGATCTTAACGACGGGTGGTCGGGCCCGAGTGCTGCTGCGATGGCCGCTGCCGCCACGCCTTACGCCAAGTGGATGCACACTACCTCAGCCCAGGCTCAGCAGACCGCCGCCCAAGCCAAGGCCGCTGCCGCCGCTTATGAGACCGCGTTTGCGATGACCGTGCCGCCGGCGGTGATCGCAGCCAACCGAGCCCAGTTGATGGTATTGCTGGCGACCAACTTCCTGGGTCAAAACACCCCGGCGATCGCGGCCACCGAAGCCCACTACGCCGAGATGTGGGCGCAGGACGCCACCGCCATGTACACCTACGCGCACAGCGCGGCGGCGGCTTCGAGCCTGACGCCGATCACCCCACCGCCACAGACCACGGATCCGACACGAACGATCACCCTGGCCGAAGCAGTCGGCCGAACCGCGGCGGCCACGGCCGGCAGCCGCACGGCCACCGGTGTTTTGGCGGGCATACACACCCTGCAGGGCCTCTCGTCACCAGCTGCCGCTACGCCGCCACCCGATGTGGCCGCCCTGCTCGCCACGCTCGTACCGGCGGCAACAAGCGGAACCGCCGCAATCCATCTTGCGCTTGCCGGTAGCGAACTGGTCGTGGACACCATCGGTACCTTCGGCGTCGATGTGCTCGGCACGTTTCTCATCGACGCGCTTGGCGCGACCGTGATTTGGGAGGAATTGCTCCCACTGGGAGGGCTCATCGGCTCGGTGGCTCCGGCGACGGCAAGCGCGGGCGGCGCCACTTTGGTCGGCGGGCTATCGGTGCCGCAGGCTTGGACCGTGACGGCGACGTCGGCGGTCCAACATGCCGGTCCGCCGCCGGCAGCCACCGCCGGAGCACCTGCGGTCGGCGCCGGCGAAATGGTGATTCCCTTCGCCGGAATCACCGCGGCGGGGCTGGGCGGGCGAGCAACTGCAGCCGTCAGCCAGGGCGGTGGTAAGGCCGCATCCACCACGAAGCCGCAGCGTCGTGCGTCACAGCAGAACCAGCCGAAGCAGCGTCGGGTGCCGGTCTACGGCCTGATCAATGGCGTCGACATCGAGTTGAGGGAACTGGCCGAACTCCGGGCCGCCAGCGTCTTGACCGAAGATGAGTACACCCAGCAGAAGCGGCGCCTGCTCGGTCGGTAGCACCGAGATCAGCCGGAACGAAAGCGTTCCGGCGCGCCACCACTGAATACCAGGCGAGGCCAACCCGATCCGAGCCGGCCGCGCATGCTGTGGGAGCGACACGAATGCCGGCCTTGACAGGAAACTGACAGCGAAAGTACTCGTTATTGCCAGTCGTCCACCGCTAACGTTCTCATGGATCGCAGCAGACGTTCTTAGGTTGGCCTCATCGAGATCAGCGGTTGGGTTCTGTCAGACCGTTGGCGTTGCTGTGGTTGGCGCCGCAATCGGCGCCCCGGATAACACCGCCACCGCCCGGCTTTGGAGGTCGCGATGCGAGACAGCAAGCTCCGTTGGCTGACTGTGGGAGTGATGACAAGTGGGGGCGCCGCCTTGTTGTCGCTGACCTCGGTCATGCACGCGGCGTTCGCCTACGGGCAGGCTGACCCCGCCGCTGCGCCACCGGACTTTCATACCACCCTGCCGGATATCGGTTTGGTCATCGGCGGCAGCGGCACCCCCATTCCGGGCACCGATTACGTCGGCGCGGCACACCAGCTCTACATCGACCACAACATCCCCGGTGTCACCGAACCCGGGGCGCTGGCGCATGGGGTGTTCACCCCGGAGGGGCTGTACCCCTTGGACGGTATTCGGGTGCTGCAGTTGGATCCGTCGGTAGCCCAGGGCGTGACGATCTTGGATAACCTGATCCAGGCGAACCTGGCGAACGGCGACACCACTACTGTGTTCGGCTACTCACAGAGCGCTGAGATCGCCTCGCAGGAAATGGCAAAGCTGGACCCGTCCGGCACACCGAGCAACCTGCCGGTCAACTTCGTGCTGGTCGGCGACGTCGACAACCCGAACGGTGGGCTGCTGGAGCGGTTCAACGGCTTCGAGACCACGTCGGGGGACACCCACAGCCTGCCGCTGAGCCTGCCCAGTCTAGGCATCACTTTCAACGGCGCGACACCGGACGACAGCTTCCCGACCGCCATCTACACCCTCGAGTACGACGGCTTTGCCGACTTCCCGCGGTACCCGCTGAATTTCTTGGCTGACCTCAATGCGTTCCTGGGCATCCGAAGCTTGCACGGCACGTATCTGAACGGCGGCGTCAACGGCAGCGGGCCCACCCCGGCAGAGATCGCCGCAGCAGAGGCACATCCCTTGGCAACCTCCGGCCCCACCGAAACTAGTTACTACATGATCCCGGAAACCGCCCCGCTGGTGGCGCTGCTACCGAAACCGTTGCAGGACTTATTGGGACCGGATCTGACCTACCTGATCAACCTCGGCTACGGCGACGGCACCAACGGCTACTCGGACACCGCGGCGAACGTGCCGACCCCGTTCGGGTTGTTCCCCGACGTCAGCCTGCAAACCATACTCAGCCACCTGGTTGACGGAGCTAAAGAGGGGTGGGCCGCATTCCAGTCCGATCTGTCCGATCCGGCCGCGTGGACTCCGTCGCTGTCGGCGCTTGCCCACACTGCGGTCGACACGGTCAGCACCGACCCGGCCGCGGCACCGTCGATCAGCGGCATCCTGCATGCCTTCTCGGATGCGCTGTCGCAGGTCACCGGCGCGGTGTCGGGGTTGACCGACGTCGGCAATGCGCTGGCCACCGTCCTGCCGGGGTATGACCTGAGCCTCTTCACCGAGAACCTGTCCAACGGTGACCTGCTGGACGCGCTCGGTTTACCCGCGGCGGCCAACACCGCGCTATACACCTTGGCGGCCGGCTTCGGGGTGCAGATCCTGACCAACGCGTTCAGCGCCATCGCCGCCGACTTCTCCGGCCTGTGACCTGGGCAACGGCCAGCGACCGCCGACAAG
>CAZPZQ010000117.1:0-9813 GCA_964590745.1 uncultured Mycobacterium sp.
CCGACGAGCGGGTGCTGGTGACCACGCTGACCAAGAAGATGGCCGAAGACCTCACTGACTACCTGTTGGAGATGGGCATCCGGGTGCGCTACCTGCACTCCGAGGTCGACACGCTGCGCCGGGTGGAGCTGCTGCGGCAGCTGCGGCTCGGCGACTACGACGTGCTGGTCGGGATCAACTTGCTGCGCGAGGGCCTGGATCTGCCCGAAGTGTCGCTGGTGTCGATCCTGGACGCCGACAAGGAGGGTTTCCTGCGCTCGTCACGCAGCTTGATCCAGACCATCGGTCGGGCTGCCCGCAACGTGTCCGGTGAGGTGCACATGTACGCCGACACCATCACCGACTCGATGCGCGAGGCCATCGACGAAACCGAACGGCGGCGGGCCAAGCAGATCGCCTACAACGCCGAGCACGGCATCGATCCGCAACCACTACGCAAGAAAATCGCCGACATTCTCGACCAGGTCTACCGGGAGGCCGCTGAGGTCGAAGCTGCCGACAGCGTGCCAATCGGGGGCTCCGGGCGCAACGCGTCCCGGGGCCGACGCGCCCAGGGTGAGCCGGGGCGGGCGGTCCAATCTGTCAGTGCGGGCGTCTACGAAGGCCGCGACACCACGAACATGCCGCGCGCCGAGCTGGCGGACCTGATCAGCGACCTCACCGCGCAGATGATGGCTGCGGCCCGTGACCTGCAGTTCGAGTTGGCTGCCCGGATCCGTGACGAGATCGCCGACCTGAAAAAAGAGCTACGCGGAATGGACGCCGCCGGGGTGCGGTGACGCGCCCGGGCTGGGGAATCATTTTCGCGTGTCGCTGGCATCCGTGGTTGACTGCACACGGTGGTGCTTCTAACGGATCCGGCTACAACGACAACCACAGGCAGCTGGCGAGGGCTGCTCGGTCCACGTTATCTGGGTATCTCGGCGGTGCTGGCCGGTGGTGTCGCGCTGTACGCCACCAACGAATTTTTGACGATCAGCATGCTGCCGAGCACGGTGAAAGAAATCGGCGGCGAACGATTCTACGCCTGGGTGACCACGTTGTACCTGGTTGGATCGGTGGTGGCGGCGGCCGCGGTGAATGCGGTGCTGGTGCGCGTCGGATCGCGTTCGGCGTACCTGCTCGGCCTGCTGTCGTTCGGCACCGGCAGCCTGGTTTGCACGCTGGCGCCGCGCATCGAGGTTCTGCTGGCCGGCCGCACCTTGCAGGGCATCGGCGGCGGTTTGTTGGCCGGCCTCGGCTACGCCCTGATTAACGCCGTGCTGCCGGAGTCACTCTGGACCCGGGCCGCCGGGCTGGTGTCGGCGATGTGGGGGGTCGGCACACTGGTCGGGCCCGCCGCTGGCGGCTTGTTCGCGCAATTCGGTGCATGGCGGGGAGCGTTCGGCGCGATGACCGTTCTGACCGGGCTGATGGCCGCCGCGGTCACCCTCGTGCTGGCGCCCAATAACGGTGAGCACAGCGGTGAACCGATGAAAATACCGGTGCGTTCCCTGCTGCTGCTGGGGACTGCCGCGCTGGCGGTCAGCGTCGCCCAGTTGCCGCACAGCCTGGTTCTGGCGGCCGGGCTGCTGGCCGCCGGAGCGATCCTGCTCGGCGCATTCCTCCTGGTGGACCGGCGGGCGTCGGCGGCGGTGCTGCCCCCCAGTGCTTTCCATCCGGGCCGGGAGAAGTGGATCTTCCTGACGCTGGGGCTGCTGATGGCCGCCACCAAGGCCAACCTGTACGTGCCGCTGCTCGGGCAACGGTTGGCCCACCTGCCACCGGTGACCGCCGGTTTCCTGGGTGCCGCACTGTCCACCGGGTGGACCATCAGCGAGATCACCAGCGCCTCGCTGAGCAAAGCGCGGGTGATCACCGGGTTGGTGATCACCGCTCCGCTTGTGGTATCGGCCGGACTGGCAGTAGCGGCGTTCACCCGGATGAGTCACTACAACCCAACTGCCGTCGGCGTCATCTGGGCGTTCGCACTGCTCGTTGTCGGGCTCGGTGTGGGTGCCGGCTGGCCGCACCTGTCTGCCTGGGCGATGAGCTGCGTTGATGATCCCAGCGAAGGCGGGACGGCGGCGGCGGCGATCAATACTGTGCAACTGATCTCCGGAGCTTTCGGGGCCGGGATCGCCGGCCTGGTGATGAACACGGCGATGAGCGCGGGCATCCCGGCGGCTCGCTCACTGTTCGCGGTATTCGCGGTGTTCGCCGCTGCGACTTGTCTGGTTTCGTATCGCGCCAGCCGCGGATCCGGCACGATGACCGGCGTCGCTGACCATCGGCACAGCGGCTCAGCGGCTTGACTTCACCACCTGCGCGAAGGTGAACTGCCACCGTTCCACCGGGTGAAAGCCCAGCCGGCGCAGTATCTGCCCGGCCGGGGTGCGGGCGAGCACCGGTCCGGCCGGTAGCGCGGCAGCAGTCACCTGATGGGCCGGCAAGGAGCGATCGTGGTTGGTGATCGTCCAGATCGTCGAGCACTGGTTAAGCCGGTCCGCCACCGCCCAGACGGCGATATGCCCGTCCCACAGCCGGCCCAGCTCCGGGCCGCGGGGCCCTCGGCCGGGGTCGACTAATGCCGCAAACGCGCCCGGACGCGCCGCCGGCAGGGCTCGAATCGGGCCGGGTGCCCAGCCGGTGGTGTTGTCCACCACCAGGCAGTCGCCGGGGACCGCCTGGGCGCCGACCACATCGGCCACCTGGCTGTAATCCCAGCCCTCCTTGGCGTACCGGTGCCGCTGGGTGACAACATAATTCGGTGCTGCCGCAACGGCAAAGAGCGTCAGCAGGCCGACCGTCCCCGCGATCCCGGGCCGCCGCGTCGCGACTGTGCCGACGCAGATCGCCAGAACGACGGCCATGGCGGGCGCGGTACAGGTCAGATAACGGGGGTAGTAGACGGGCTGGTATACCGCCGAGTAAACCACCGTGACGGTGGTGGGAACCACGATCCAACTGGCGCAGATGATGGCCAGGCCGGCTGTCTGGCCGGCCGGCAATCGCCGCACACCGGCGCAGCGTGTTGCCGCCGCTGCGGCCATCACCATCCCGGCCAGCACCGCGAACGGGACGCTTTTGTCGAAGTACTGCTGCAGCGCGATTTCGGCGACGGTGTGCCGGCTCAGCGGCGAGATCCAGCCGACCTGCTGGATCTGCGTTTGGCTGAACAGCAAGAACGGTGTAACGGCGGCGAGCGCACCACCCGCTGTGAACGCCCAGCGTCGAACCGCCGCCCTTTCGCCGGACAGCACCAGAACCACCGCCGCATGTGCCAGCACAATGAGCGCGGTGAACGTATTCAGCAGCGCAGACACCACCGCCAGCAGGCCGTACCCCCGCCAGATCGCTGCGGTGTTTCGGCGTACCGCGGTGACACACAGCACCGTCAGCCATACCGCGGCCATCGCCGAGAACGCATAGGAGCGGGCCTCGATGCCGGCCCACGTCACCCGCGGCAGCAGCGCGAATACCACACCCGCGCACACCGCGAGACGACGGCTGGAGAACTGCCGGACCAGCACCACCACGCCCGCTGCTGCCGCGCCCACGGCCAGGCTGCTCGGCAGCCGCGACCAGAACTCGGTGGCCGGGAAAACGGCGAACCAGGCGTGCATGACGAGGTAGTACAACCCGTGCACCGCGTCGATGCGCCCCAGCAGGCGCCACAAGTCAGGCAGTGAACGGCTCGCCGCGGCCGATATGGTGGCCGCCTCGTCGAACCACAGCGACGGACGACTCGCCGCGGCGCCGCTGATGACCGCTGCCAACGCGCCGATCAACACCGCGTCCGGTGAACGACCGGGCCGGCGAACCGGATGGGTTTCACCGATCACCCGATCCGGGATCAGTACCACATTCAAACGCGTGCACCCGTACTCGTGAGTTGGCCGAGACCTCACCGTACCGCGCTGGCCCGGCGGTGCTGTCGCGCTCGCACCAGTAGAAACTGGACGTGAATACGAGGCGGTGTCGCCAATCACACCCACCGTGACCGTCCACGCGTTACTGTCGGCGATGGCCTGGCAACCAAGCACTGGGAGGGTACGGATGAGCGGCTACAAGACCGTGGTGGTCGGCACTGACGGCTCAGACTCATCGCTGCGGGCCGTTGACCGGGCCGGCGAGCTCGCCGCCGGACCGGGTGTGAAGTTGATCGTGGCAACCGCATATCTGCCCGACTCCGATGACCCGCGGGCTGCGGACGCCCTCAAAGACGAGGGTTACCAAGCGTCCGGCAGCGCTCCTATCTATGCGATTCTGCGGGAGGCGAAAGAACGTGCGCAGGCCGCCGGCGCCACCAACGTCGAGGAGCGACCCATCGTCGGCGCACCCGTAGATGCGCTGGTCGGTCTCGCCGAAGAGACCGGCGCGGATCTGCTGGTGGTCGGCAACGTGGGGTTGAGCACCATCGCCGGTCGGTTGCTCGGTTCGGTGCCGGCCAACGTGTCCCGCCGGGCCAAGATGGACGTGCTGATCGTGCACACCACCGGCTGACCAGGGCCTGGTTCGCCCGGCCGGGTTATGGCATCGCGTCGGCCCAGGCGATATCCCCGTCGAAGCCGAGTTTCCCGGCCATCTGCCGGTAGCGGTCGCGCCGGTCCGCGTGGGCGGCATCGTCGCCGCGAGCCCGGGCAAGTCGAGCACGCAGCCTCAATTGCCAGATCTCACGTATCGCCAGCAAGCCCTCGTCGGCGACATCGGTCGCCAGCAGATCGATCCCGGCCTCGGCATCGGCGGGGTCAGCTTCGGTGCCGCGGTCCAGCAGCGTCTCCACCAGGACACAAGTCGTCGGGTAACCCCATCCGAGCAGTTGGCCATCTCGGATCAACCGGTCGACAGTGGCATGACCGCGATGGCGTCATCGCGATCGCTGCGCCGAGCTTCCTCTCGCGCCGGGTAGATGTCGCTGATGACCGACTCGCCTGCGGCACTGACTGCCGTCCGCAGTTGCTGTCCGCGGTCTCGCTCGGCCGCCGTGTGCCGGTGCGCCAGCGCAAGGCCGAGGGTTTGGCGCGCCTTGGCCAGGGTGTAATCGTCACCTGATCGTTCGGCATCGCGTACCGCGTCCTCGATGTCGCGGATGGCCGCATCGTCGCAGGTCCGCACATCCAGCAGTATCCCGGTTTGGTAGACGAAGCTGACCACCACGGCGTACGACAACGGGTCGGCCGTGCGGGCCATGTCGAGGGCGCCATCGAGCCATCGCTCGCTGCGCCAGGGTGGCCCGCTAGCCGCTCGCGCCCAACGCAGTGCGTCGGACCACTGCCCGGCTTCCATCTTGGCGTAGACGAATGCCCAGGACAGGATCACCGTCCAGGTCGGGTCGCCGATGGACTCGAGGATGGCCATGGCTTCGGACGCCAGCTGGGACGCTTCATGAAACCGGTCCTGATATCCGTGATCGACCACCAGTCCCGCCATCGCTATGGTCAACGAGGTTTTGTCGCCGGCGGCATCGCGCAGCCGACGCAGCTCCGCAAGGCCGAGGGGGGTATCGGGTAAATCAGCCCGCCACGCCATCCCACCAGCATGGTGCGTGGGACGATACGCATAGCCGGCGCGTTTGACGATCATCTCGCCGACCGCGCCAACGGCCGGGTCCGGGCCCAGTAGGTCGGCCACCAGCGTTGCGGTCTGCGCCTCTGTCAGCGCTGCCAGCGCAATGGTCTGCGCGCCGGCTACCTGCCGCAAGCGTCCCTGGTAGCCGGGGCGGTAGGTGATCAACACCAGTGAGTGGGTGTGTGGAATCACCGCCTGAAAATCAGCCAGCATGGCCTCGCTGACCTGGTCGATCCAGTGCACGTCCTCGATGACGAATACCGCTGGTTCTGAGCGATCCAATTGGGCGGTGTTGATCAGCGCAGTCAACCGCCGTCGGCGCGCATCCGGGTCAATCTTCGCCAGTTCCCACCCCGGATCAGCGATGCCCAGCAAGTCGTCCAGCAAGAGCATGTCCTCCGGATCCGCGCCGGGGATCTTCGTCCGCACCTGTGCTCGCGCGCTCGCGTCGTCTAGGCCGCTGACTTCGCCCACCGCCCGTAGCAGACGCGCCGCGACGTGAAACGGGATATCCGTGGCATGCGATTCACAGAAGGTGGAAAACACTTCAACGCCACGCCTTTTGGCGAGCCGCACAACCTCGGCGACCAGCCGGGTTTTGCCGTCACCTAGCGGTGCTGTCGTCGCAACCAACTCCGCTGTTGTCGCGCTGAGCATCAGCGCCCGGCGGAGCGCTGGCCTCCATCCGTTGGGCCATCCCCGCATGCACTCCGATCGCGGTGTAACCGTAAGGACCTAAACCGATTTCGCCGGCTACCACCTAGTCGGAGTTCAGTCCGGCCCGCAGTTGCAGGTCCACACCATCGCGGTCACGGACGTCGAGGGCGAGCTGCTGCGCCGCATTCTGGACTCCCAAGGCGGCACGGCGAGCACGCAGCGCGTGGTCCACCAACGCAATCGACGGGCCGAAAAGGGCCATGATCCCGTCGCCGGTGAACTTGCCCACCGTCCCGCCGTAGCGCTGCACCAGCACTGCTGTCCGATCGGTCGGTTCGGCCATGATTTCACGCAGCCGTTCCGCACCGACCGCCGCGGCCAGCTGCATTGAACGCACCACGTCGGCGAACAGCACCGTCACTTGCTTGCATTCGGCCGGTCTGGCCGGTCTGGTCGAGAGCGCAGTCGGCGCCCCGCAGTCGGTGCAGAATTTGGCCGTCGGGATCAGCTCAGCGCTGCATGACCCACAGATGACGCCGGTCATGTCATTGCCTCGACCCAGTCGATATGTCCCCGCAAGCCGAGCGGGCGCGCCATGGCACGGATACCGCGGCGTTCCGCTGCCCGCACGGTTTCCCGGACCAGTCGGGTCTTGCCGATCCCAGCAGGGCCGGTCACCCGCACCATCGCCCCACGTCCTGCTATCGGGCGGTCACCAGCCCCGGTCGCGCCACTCGTCCAGGTGCGGCCGCTCGACGCCCAGCGTGGTGTCATCGCCGTGTCCCGGGTAGACCACCGTGTCGTCGGCGAACCGATCGAAAAATTTTGTTTTCACGTCGGAAAACAGCGATTCGAACTCAGCCGGTTTGGTGGTCTTGCCGACTCCGCCGGGAAACAGGCAGTCGCCGGTGAACAACTGAGTGGGCCCGCCGGTCGGCGCGCCACCCAATGCCAGCGCCACCGAACCGGGCGTGTGGCCCTGCAGATGGATGACGTCGAAGGTCAGGTCGCCGACCTCGATGGTGTCGCCGTCGACCAAGATCCGGTCCGGCCGCACCGGCAAGGGATCGGCGTCCAGGGAATGCGCGGCGGTCGGCGCCCCGGTGGCTTCAGCCACCCCCGCCAGC
The DNA here is from genome assembly GCA_964590745.1 of uncultured Mycobacterium sp. Taxonomy (GTDB): domain Bacteria; phylum Actinomycetota; class Actinomycetes; order Mycobacteriales; family Mycobacteriaceae; genus Mycobacterium. The sequence goes on from CAZPZQ010000117.1 coordinate 7,335, forward strand.
GCCTGCCAGTGGTCGAAGTGCTGGTGGCTGGTGACGATCAGCGACACTTTGGGGGCATGTTCGCGTATCAGCTCGATCAGCATCGGGGCATCGTTGGCGGCGTCGATCAGCAACGTCTCGCCGGTGTTCGCACACGTCACCAGGTAGGCGTTGTTGTCCCACGGGCCGACCGACGCCTTCAGGATGGTCACGCCGGGCAGGGTGCGCCTGGCGGCGGTCTGGGGTTCGACATGGCCGGTGTAGTTGTCGTCGACTGAAATCTTGGCTGTCATGAATCCCACGCTACTGGTGACGGGGAGTCAGAAGGGTGGGTCGTCGGGTAGCGGTGGTGACGGTGGTGGTGGTTGCCAGTCGGGTGGTAGGTATTCGGGTTCGCGGGGGTCGTTGACCCAGGGGCAAAACGGGCTGGTGCTGGGCGCGCCTTTGAATAAAAACAGCATGTCGCGCATGTGGTTTCGGAATTTTCGATCTTCGATTTCCCGGCGGCGGGCCGCGTAGAGCTCGTTGGCGGCCCGCGCCATCTGGTTGTGACGGCGGCCGCGGGCCACCTGGGCGGCGCGTTGGCTCGCCCGGCTGCGGGCGCGTTGCGGCAGCGGGCGCTGCGCGGTGACGCTGAGCGCATCGGCAAGCTCGGGGATCACCTCGGCACTGCCCGGGCTGGTCCGGAATTCCTGCCCGGTCGGGCTGGTCCAGATCAGTGTGCCGTCGGCAAGCTGGCGATCCGACCAGCCACCGAAAGTTTTCATTCTGTGGTGAAAACGGCACAGGCACTTGATGTTTGAAGCCACTGTCAACCCACCGGCGGCCGGATCGGCATGATTGAACGGGATGGTGTGGTCCAGGTCGCAGTGCACCGCCGGGCGATGACACCCCGGAAACCGACAGGTCAAGTCCCGACAGCGGATTGCCCGGGCCAGCGCCGGCGTGGGCCGGTACCGCAGCGCCGCCGCTGCATCAGCGGTGGCGTCGAGCAGCCGTTGCTCAGCAGAGCCGGCCAGCTGGCGGACTTGCTCGGCGTCGATGACACCGAAACCGTCCAGATAACCGGGTCGATCGCTGTCGCCGGTGACGGTGTCCTCGGTGGCGATGACGTTAAGCAACACCCGCGGGCCAGCCCCCGACGGCGCGTCGCTGGCCCGGCTGGGGCAGTCGTCGCGGCCACAGCTACAGGCCAGGGCATGGCCCTCGGTCAACGCCGCTAACGCATCGGCCCGGCGCTGATTCAGGCTGCGCGGATCATCGGCACACACCTGGTTGGCCAACTGGGTCAGCCGCGCGTCGAAGGCGGTGGCCTGCGCGGCGGCCAGCTTGCCGTCGATGGCGGCCATCCCGTCGCGGTCCGGGCCGACCCAGATGTAGCGATCGTTGTCGGATCCTTTGCGCCGCTGCCGGGCCGCCTCGGCGTCGACGGCCAACACCGCGGCATCGACGGCGTCGATGATGCGCCGCCGCGACCAGCTCTGCCAGGACCTAGCCCGGTCCGCCAACTGCTCGTCCAGGCCGGCGATCAGCTCCACGTCGACCAAATCGGTGCGGAAGATGATGATTTGCACGGTGCGCCAATCCAGTTCGCCGCGGGCAAATAGCTCACCGACCTTGGGCAACCGGATAGCCAGCGCCTCCGCGTACTGCACCTGGTGGCTGGCCGCCGCTGGAGCAAGGTTCATCAACGCGGCGACCTCCGCGCAGGTCCGCTCGTAGCCGGTGATGGTCGCCGGGTCCTGGCCATCCATCGACGGGCAGGTGCCGCCATAGTGATCCAGCAGCGCGGCGATGGCGGCCAGCCGGCGGGCGATCAGCACCGACTCCATCCGGTGGGTCGCCGCGATCTGCTCGGCCAGCTGCGCCGGCGATTGATCGGCAGTCGCCGGCGTGTCCGCCGGAGCCGTCGGGCTGCCTCCCATACCATCGAACATGCTTTCGATAGTATGGGAGGCGTCCGACAAGCTTGAGCCGTCGTCCACAGCACCGCCTAGCATGGGAGCGGCACCGGTGATCGCGGCTTGCGGGGCGCTCCCGAACTGCCGAAAACCCACCAGCATGGGCCCTGAAGGGAAGACTGTGGCCGATCGCCTGATCATCAAGGGTGCGCGCGAACACAACCTGCGCAGCGTCGACCTTGACCTGCCGCGAAACGCGCTGATCGTCTTCACCGGACTGTCCGGTTCGGGCAAGTCGTCGCTGGCCTTCGACACCATCTTTGCCGAAGGGCAGCGCCGCTACGTGGAATCGCTGTCGGCCTACGCCCGCCAGTTCCTGGGCCAGATGGACAAGCCGGACGTCGACTTCATCGAGGGCCTGTCCCCGGCGGTGTCCATCGACCAGAAGTCGACCAACCGCAACCCGCGCTCAACGGTCGGCACCATCACCGAGGTCTATGACTACCTGCGGTTGCTCTACGCGCGGGCCGGTGCGCCGCACTGTCCGGTGTGCGGTGAGCGGATCGCCCGCCAGACGCCGCAGCAGATCGTCGACCAGG
>CAZPZQ010000118.1:0-9720 GCA_964590745.1 uncultured Mycobacterium sp.
TGGCGGCCAGGTAACCGCCGTCCTTGTTGGAGTCCGAGTAGCCGAGCATCACCTCTTGGCTGTTACCGCGGGCCCGCAGGAGTGTCTGATAAATCGGGAGAGCAACCGCCGCTTCGATAATCGACGCACCCGCCTGCAGGTCATCGATCGTCTCGAACAGCGGGACAATGCCTACCGGGCAGTACGGCGGGTCACCGGCCGCATCGAGCAGCCCGACCTCTTTGAGCAGGATCGCCGCTTCCAGCAGGTCGGATACCGATCGGCACATGGAAATGACGTAGTTCGGCACGGCAGCCGGCCCGTAGGCTGCTACCGCCTGCGCGGCCGCCGTCATGGCACCGAGTTCGCGACGGGCTACTTCGGACAGTCCTCCGCAGGCGAGGGGTACCTGCAGCGCGTCGTCGCGCAGCAGCGGCCGTCGGGTGCGCAGCTCGTCGGCCAGCAGCGCCACCCGGCGGTCTTCGGGCAGCGACGGGTAATCGGCATGTACCCCGGCCCACGCCAGCAGTTCGGCGATCACCTCTTCGTGGACGTCCGAGTTTTGCCGCATATCCAGCCCGCACAGGTGGAACCCGAACACATGCACCGCCTCACGCAGCCGGGCCAGCCGGTCATCGGCCAACCGCGCACTGCCGTGCCCGCGCAGCGCGCCGTCGATGATGTCCAGGTCGTGCCGCAACTCGTCCGGCGCCGAATATGCTGCCAGACCGAGGTCGAGTCGTTGCGGCGGTTGCCGGTCCAAGATTGCGTCGGCGGTGGCGGTGAGCCGCCCGCGGATGGTCCGCAGTGCCTGCCGGTATGGTTCATCGGTGCTGCCTGATCCCGGGGCGGCCTCGGCGAGAGCGGTTAACTCGGGGGTGACGGCAACCAGCCGCGCCGACATCGACAGTTCCTGCTCCAGTGCGGTGAGTTCGACGAAGTAGTGCGCCAGCGCGGTATATGCGGCGCTGCCGGCGGCCAGCCGAACCACGTCACCGGTCACCCCCGGGTTGCCGTCGCGGTCGCCGCCGATCCACGACCCCGGCCGCACGATCGGCTGGGCCAGCAACTCAGCGTCCGGCCAGCGGGTACGCAGCGCCTGTCGCACCTCGGCGTTGATGGCGGGGATGACGGTGAAGAACGCCGCCGGGTAGTAGCGCAGCCCGATCTCGATTTCGTCGGCGATCTGCGGGCGTGACAGTCGGACCAGCGCGGTCTGCCACAACATCAGCACCTGGCGGCGCAGCTCGGCTTCGATATCGACACCGCCGTCGGTTTCGGTGTGCCCTTGGGAGCGCAGCCGGATCAATTCGGTGATCCGGTGCTGGGTGGCGAAGATGCTGCGACGACGAGTCTCGGTCGGGTGTGCGGTGATCACCGGCGAGACCAGGGCGTCGGTCAGCGCGGCAGCCACGGCGTCCGCATCGAGGCCACCCGATTCCCGCTGGCGGTCCACCTTCAGGTAGGTGGCGGCCAGGCTGCTGTCCTGCGGCGGTTCACCGGCCGCGACGTGGATAGCGCGGCGCCGCTCGCGGTGGATGTCCTCGGCGACGTTGGCCAGCAGGGCGAAGTGGCTGAAGGCCCGGATCACCGGGATGGCCTCGCGAATCGTCAGGCCGTCAAGCAGCTGCGCGATCTCGGCCCGGTCGATCTCGGAGCGACGCACCCGGAATGCCTCCACCCGGGCCCGCTCGACGAGGTTGAAGACCTCATCGCCGTTCTGCTCCCGGATGGTGTCGCCGAGGATCGCGCCGAGCAGGCGGATGTCGGCGCGCAACGGTTCGGTGGCCTCCCGGCCGATCCGGGTGCGCCGCACGGCGCCGATGGGTTCCAGTACGGCGTCGGCAGCTTCGGCCATGTGCTCCAGTATCGGCCTCAGCGGCTGCGCCGCTGGTCAGTGCTGTTGTTTGATCAGCAGCGCCATCGCGATGATCGACACCAGCCAGATGCCGACCACGAACAAGGTCAGCCGGTCCAGGTTCTTCTCCACCACCGTCGAGCCCGACAGGCTGGACTGCACACCGCCGCCGAACAGCGTCGACAGGCCGCCGCCCTTGGCGCGGTGCAGCAGCACCAGCAACACCACCAGCACACTGGTGATCACCAGCAGGATCTGCAGTGTCAACACCATATGCCACACCCTACCGGCCGAGCCGGCCTCGGCGCGCGTCCGGTCAGGGCAGCGGCCCGCCGGCCGCGATGGCAGCCAGGGTGGCGAACTGTTCACCGTCCAGCGACGCCCCGCCGACCAGCGCCCCGTCCACGTCGGCTTGCGCGATGATCTCACCGATGTTCTTGGCGTTGACCGACCCGCCGTAGAGCACCCGGACACCGTCGGCGACCGCCGACGAGGCGAGTGAGGCCAACTCCTTGCGAACCGCCGCGCACACCTCCTGGGCGTCGGCGGCACCGGCCACCCGCCCGGTGCCGATCGCCCATACCGGCTCGTAGGCGATGACGATGGTGCCGATCTGGTCGGCCGACAGCCCGGCCAGTGAGCCGTGCAACTGGGTTAGGCAGTGGTCGACGTGCTTACCGGCTTCCCGGATCTCCAGGTGCTCACCGATGCAGACGATCGGGACGAGTTCGTGTTTGAGTGCGGCCGCGGCCTTGGCGGCCACCACCGCGTCATCCTCGTGGTGGTAGTTGCGCCGCTCGGAGTGCCCGACGACGACATAGCTGCAGCCCAGCTTGGCCAGGAACGCCCCGCTGATTTCGCCGGTGTAGGCGCCGGAGTCGTGCGGCGACAGGTCCTGGGCGCCGAAGGCCAGCCGCAGTTTGTCGCCGTCGACCAGGGTCTGCACGCTGCGCAGATCGGTGAACGGCGGCAGCACGGCGACGTCGACTTTGTCGTAATACTTGTCCGGCAACGCGAATGCGATCTTTTGCACCAGCGCGATCGCCTCGAAATGGTTGAGGTTCATCTTCCAGTTGCCGGCGATCAGCGGCTTGCGGCTCATGACGATCCTTCGGTCGGCTGCTCGGCACCGGCCAGGACGCGCAACCCGGGCAAGGTTTTGCCTTCCAGGTATTCCAGGGACGCGCCACCTCCGGTGGAGATGTGCGAGAAGCCCTCGGCCGGCAAGCCCAGAGCATGCACCGCCGCGGCGGAGTCACCGCCGCCGACCACACTGAACCCGCCTTTGCCGGTCGCCGATGCGATGGCTTCGGCCACCCCCCGGGTTCCGGCGGCGAACGCCGGGAACTCGAATACTCCCATCGGGCCGTTCCAGAAGATGGTTTTGGCGTTCGACAACAGGGCGGTGAACCGCCGCACCGACTCCGGGCCGATGTCCAGACCCATCTTGTCTTTCGGGATCTGATCGGCCGCAACGCTTTGCGGCGGTGAATCGGCGGAGAACTCGTCGGCGACCACGACATCGACCGGCAGCCGGATCACGTCGGCGTACTCCAGCATCAGCCGCTGGCAGGTATCGATCATTGCGACTTCCAGCAGCGATTTGCCCACTTGACGTCCTTGTGCGGCAAGGAAGGTGAAACACATACCGCCGCCGACCACAATGCTGTCGGCTTTGCCGGCCAGCGATTCGATCACCCCGAGCTTGTCGGAGACCTTCGATCCGCCCAGCACCACCGCATACGGCCGCTCGGTGGATCCGGCCAACTGCGCCAGCACGTCGACCTCGGCCGTCACCAACTTTCCGGCGTAGGCCGGCAGCAGGGTGGCCACGTCGTAGACCGAGGCCTGCTTGCGGTGCAGTACCCCGAAGCCGTCGGACACGAACGCGCCCGCCGAACCATCCGGGCCGCTGACCAAGTCGGCCAACTGCCGGGCCAACGCCAACCGCTCATCGTCGGCTTTGCTGGTCTCTCTCGGGTCGAAGCGGACGTTCTCCAACAGCAGCACATCGCCGTCGGTCAGACCCTCGGCACGGGCCAGCGCGTCGGCGCCGACCACGTCGGTGGCCAGCTGGACGTGCCGGCTCAGGTGTTCGGTTAGTGCCGCGGCGACCGGCGCCAACGACAGTGCCGGGTCGGGCCCGCCCTTGGGCCGGCCCAGGTGGGCGGTCACCACCACTTTGGCCCCGGCATCGCAGAGCGCCCGCAACGTCGGCACCGAAGCGGTGATCCGACCCGGATCGGTGATGCGGGTGCCGTCGAGCGGAACGTTGAGGTCGCTGCGCACCAGCACGCCACGGCCGCAAACACCGTCGGCCAGCAGATCGTCGAGGGCCTTGACGGACAACTCAGCCACCGCCTGCCCAGGTTTACAGCGACCTGGCGACCATGGCGACCAGGTCGACCAGCCGGTTGGAGTAGCCCCACTCGTTGTCGTACCAGGACGCCACTTTGGCCTGGTCGTCGATGACCCGGGTCAAGCCGGCGTCGAAGATCGAGCTGTGCGGGTCGGTGACGATGTCACTGGACACGATCGGTGCGTCGTAGTAGCGCAGGATGCCCTTGAGGTTGCCTTCGGCCGCGGTTTTGAATGCGGCGTTGATCTGCTCGACACCGGCGGCCTTGGACAACTCGACGGTCAGGTCGGTGATCGAGCCGGTCAGGATGGGCACCCGCAGCGCATAGCCGTCCAGTTTGCCCTTCAGTTCCGGCATCACCAGGCCGATGGCCTTGGCCGCGCCGGTGGAGGTGGGCACGATGTTGGTCGCGGCCGCTCGGGCCCGGCGCAAGTCTTTGTGCGGCCCATCCTGCAGGTTCTGGTCCTGGGTGTAGGCGTGGACGGTGGTCATCAGGCCCTTGACGATGCCGAACTCGTCGTTGAGCACTTTGGCCAGCGGGGCCAGGCAGTTGGTGGTGCACGACGCGTTGGAGATGATCTTCTGGCTGCCGTCGTATTTGTCGTCGTTGACGCCCAGGCAGATGGTGATATCCGGGTCGGTAGCGGGCGCCGAGATGATCACCTTCTTGGCTCCGGCGTCCAAGTGGCCTTTGGTTTGGGCGGCGTTATTGAACCGGCCGGTGGATTCGACCACCACGTCAACCCCGAGGTCGCCCCAGGGCAGCGCAGCCGGCCCCTCTTTGATGCCCAGCACTTTGATGCGGGTGGTGCCGACGACAATGGTGTCTTCGCCCTCCAAGGCGACGTCGTGCGGGAGCCGGCCCAGCACCGAGTCGAACTTGAGCAGGTGCGCCAGGGTTCGGTGATCGGTCAGATCATTGACCGCCACGATCTCCATGTCGGTGTTGCTGCCTTGGGCTTTCAGGGCGTCCAGCGCTCGGAAGAAGTTGCGCCCGATACGACCGAAGCCATTGATGCCTACCCGGACCGTCACTGGTCTCTCCTAGTGTCTTGCCTCGTCTGCTGATGTGCTGCACGGCCAGCCTAGTCGGGTGGCGCAACGATGCCGCGGTTGGTCACTCGTCGGTGCAGCCCGCGCTGCCGCTTCGGGTTGGCACCGACCGACCGCATCCGCGGTGGCCGCCTACTCCGGGGCATCGAGGGGGAACTGTTCGCGCAACACTCGCTTGAGCGTCTTGCCGGTCGGGGTGCGCGGGATGGCGTCGACGAATACGGCCCGTTTGGGCAGCTTGTAGCGGGCCAGTTTGCCGTCGCAGTGGGCCAGCACGGTGGTTTCGTCGAGATCTGGGTCGGCACGGACTACCACCGCCAACGGCGACTCCCCCCATTTCGCCGATGGTATGCCGAGCACCGCAACGTCAGCGACGCCGGGGTGGGACAGCAGAACGTCCTCGATCTCGGCCGGGTAGACGTTCTCGCCACCGGAGATGATCATGTCTTTGATGCGGTCCTGGATGTAGACGAAGCCGTCCGCGTCGCGCACAGCGACGTCTCCGGTGTGCAACCAGCCGTCGACGATCGTCTCCGCGGTGGCCTCCGGCCGGTGCCAGTAGCCGGCCATGACGTGGCGGCCACGGATCAATATCTCACCGGGAACGCCGGCGTCCGCGTCGACGCCCTGCGCATCGACGATCCGGACGTCGGTGTGGAAGAACGGTTTACCGGCCGACCCGATGTGCGCCAGCGCGTTTTCGGAGTTGATCACACAACCCGGGCCGCACGATTCGGTGAGCCCGTAGACCTGGTGTATCTCGAAGCCGAGCTCGGTGTAGGACTTGATCAACGACAGCGGCACCGGTGACGCTCCGGTCATGATCCAGCGCAGCACCAACGACTCCCGCGTCCCGGGCTGATATGTCGGCAACATGAAGTTGAGCATGGCTGGAACCGCCAGCGTGGTAGTGATCCGTTCGTCGCGGAAGACCTGCCAGACTCTGCGCGGGTCGAACTGACGTAACAGGACGGTGGTCGCGCCCCGGTAGATGCTGCCGATCAGCGGTGCCAGGGCAGCGACGTGAAACAGCGGCAGCGCAATCAGATAGCGGTCTCGAAATCGCATATCAATGCTCGCGGCCATGGTGAACACGCACCACTGCACGCTGTCGTGGGTATGCACCGCGCCCTTCGGCAGGCCGGTGGTGCCGGAGGTGTACATGATGAAAAGCGGATCGTCGCCGCCCGCCTCAACCGGTGCCGGGTTGGCCGACGCTCGGTCCGTCAGGGCGTCGAAGTCAGCCGCCCACGCCGGGCAGTCGGCGCCGACCCGCAACCACTGCCGCACCGGTGTGCCGTCCGCACCTGCGCCACGCTCACGCAGGTCGGCAACCACGGCGTCATACTCGGCGTCGAACACCAGGACCGTCGCTCCCGAGTCGCGCAGCATGAACGCCAACTCGTTGGCGACCAGCCGCCAGTTCAGCGGCACCACCACCAACCCGGCTCGGGCCGCCCCGTAGAAAGCCTCGACGAATTGGTGCGCGGTGGGTAGCAGCACCGCGACCCGATCACCTTTGACCAGACCCACTCCGGTTAGTGCCTGAGCGGCCCGGCTTGCCCGCTGATCGAGTTCGATGAAGCTGAACCGGCGCTCGCCGGCGAGGTCGACGAGTGCTTCCAGATTCGGGCTCAACTCAGCCCGTTTGGACAGGTGCGACCCGATGTTCATGGCTGCCTTTCCGGTTGCAGGTACAACGGCCGTAGCAGCGGCGGCGGTCGAAACGGAGCCCATTGGCCGGCCGGCTGGGCGAGTCGGTCCGCGATTGCCCAGATCACCGCGGGGTGATGACCATAGCCCAGGTGACTGGCGGCCACCGCGATGTTCTCGGCGTGTGGTGCCGGGTCGTTCAGACAAGCCCGCCATCCCACGATGCCGTCCAGCGGTGAGTAGATCGACGTCGTGGGAACCGGCAGCGGGGTGCCGGCTTCCAGCGGCAGGTTCGAACTTTCGGCTTGCAGCCGGGCATACCACCTGGACCAGTCCGCCCAGTGCGGCCAGCGCGGAAAGCCGGACCAATCGTCGAACAGTCGATTGACCGGGCGCGGCCCGGCGGATGCCTCGCGCCGGTCGGTACGCTGGCGGGCCCGGCTGAGGCCGATCGGGCTGCCCAGGGTGATCACCTGACGGACCGCGTCCGGCACCCGCCGCGCCAGTTGGCGCGCGTAGATACCGCCGAGACTCCACCCGATCAACGAGACCGCGGCATGGGATTGGTCGGCCAGCGCAGCCAGGCGGGCACGCATGCCGTTGACCGCATGTGCCGTCGGGCCGACGTTGCGGCCCAGTCGCCACCCGACTGCCCGGTACCCCAGGTGCCGAAGCACCGCTCGCAACGCGACCGTCGCGGAATCCGCGCCACCGAGTCCGGGTAAGACCAGCACGGGGTGGCCGTCGCCACGGGGCAGCGCGGCCAGCAGCGGTGCGCTGGAGGTGAGCAAACCGAAGTCGATGACCGCCCGAACCGGCTCAGTGAGGTAGAGCAACCGCCCGGGCGCGGTCATGCCGCGGTCGGGGTAGGTCGTGCTGGTCACCGCGGCTCCTCAGCTGCGAAGCATACCTTTCCACCGCAATGCGAGACCGTTTTTCGGCGCGGACTCCGGATCAGGCGTCTTCGAGTAGATCGGCGGTGACCGCTGACTCGGTGTCGGGGATGCCCTCCTGCTTCGCTTTGCGATCGGCCGTCGACAGCAATCTCCGGATCCGCCCGGCCACAGCATCTTTCGTCATCGGAGGGTCGGCAAGCCGGCCTAACTCCTCCAGCGAGGCCTGGCGGTGCTCGATCCGCAGCTTGCCGGCCGCCGCGAGATGATCCGGCACGGTGTCGCCGAGGATCTCCAACGCGCGCTCCACTCGCGCCGCCGCGGCCACCGCAGCACGAGCCGACCTGCGGAGGTTAGCGTCGTCGAAATTGGCCAGCCGATTCGCGGTCGCCCGCACCTCCCGACGCATTCGCCGCTCTTCCCAGAGCAGCCGGGTGTCCTGGGCGCCCATCCGGGTGAGCAACACACCGATCGTTTCGCCGTCGCGCACGACCACGCGGTCAGCGCCGCGGACCTCGCGAGCCTTCGCGCTGACCCCCAGCCGGCGCGCGGCGCCGACCAGCGCCAGCGCTGCCTCCGGCCCCGGGCAGCTGACCTCCAACGCCGACGAGCGGCCAGGTTCGGTCAGTGATCCGTGCGCCAAAAACGCTCCGCGCCAAGCCGCCTCGGCGTCGGTGACGCTGCCGCCGACCACCTGAGCCGGCAGTCCGCGTACCGGACGACCGCGCAGATCCAGCAGACCCGTCTGGCGTGCCAACGCTTCACCGTCTTTGGCAACCCGCAGCACATAGCGGGTATTCTTCCGAATCCCACTGGCCGACAAGACATGTACGACGGAGTCGTAGCCGTACAGGTCGAAGATGTTTTTGCGTAGCCGACGCGCGATGACACCCAACTCCACCTCGGCTTCGACCACCACCCGCCCGGAGACGATGTGCAGCCCGCCGGCGAACCGCAGCAGCGATGCGACCTCGGCACGTCGTGCACTGACCGAACTCACCGCCAGGCGGCTCAGCTCATCTTTGACCTCGGCCGTCATCGCCACCGCTCGTCACCTCCCGGCCCGATCCCACTCGGCCCACTCGCATCGCCTTGCCGGCCGCGACCCTCGACCGGCACCGCGACCGGCGTCGGGATCGTGCGGGACGCCGTCGCAGTGTTCCGCACCGCGTCCAGCGCGGCGGCCAGCTTTCCAGGGTCATGTAAAGGTGTACCAGGTCTTGCGACATCGACGAACTGAACGTCTGCGTGCAGCAAGCCGGCGGTGCGGCGCAACTGCTCGCGTTCTTGCTCACTGGGCACCCGCCGGGCGTCGACGATGATGTGGTGGACCGTGAAACCGGGCGCGTGCTGAGTCAGCACGTGCAGATGCCGCTCTGCGGAAAAGCCCGCGGTCTCTCCGGGTTCGGGCGCAAGGTTCAGCACCAGCGCCCGCCGGGCTGGCGTGACCTGCAGCGCAGCGGCCAGTCCGGGCACCAGCACGTGCGGAATCACGCTGGTGAACCAGGATCCGGGCCCCAATATCACCAGGTCCGCCGACATGATGGCGTCGACCGCCTGCCGGGTAGCCGGCGGGTTACCGGGCGACAGCCGCACCCGGCGCACCTTGCCGGGCGTCGTCGCGATCGCGACCTGGCCGCGGATCAGCCGAGGCATTCGCGGGTCGGCCTCCAGCCCGGACACGTCGGCTTCGATCTGCAACGCCACCGGGCACATCGGTAGCACCCGGCCCTTGACACCCAGGATGCGGCCCAACTCGTCGAGCGCGGCCACCGGGTCGGCCAACACTTCGTTGAGGCCGGCCAGCAGCAGGTTGCCGATCGGATGCCCGGCCAGCGCACCGGAGCCGCCGAACCGGTGCTGCAGAATCGTCGCCCACAACCGTCCGGCCGGGCTGTCGGAGGCCAGCGCCGCCAGCGCCATCC
>CAZPZQ010000119.1:0-9544 GCA_964590745.1 uncultured Mycobacterium sp.
CAACTTCGTCCAGCACCCGGACTCACACGGCGACCCGGTCGGCTACATCGTGATGGAGTACGTCGGCGGCCAGTCACTCAAGCAAGCCAAAGGCACCAAACTGCCGGTGGCCCAGGCCATCGCCTACCTGTTGGAAATTCTGCCGGCGCTGGGTTATCTGCACTCCATCGGCCTGGTCTACAACGACTTGAAGCCGGACAACATCGTGTTGACCGAAGGGCAGTTGAAGCTGATCGACCTGGGCGCGGTGTCCCGGATCAACTCGTTCGGCTACCTGTACGGCACGCCCGGCTTCCAGGCGCCCGACATCGTCCGGACCGGCCCCACGGTGGCCACCGACATCTACACGGTGGGCCGCACTCTGGCCGCGCTGACCCTGAATCTGCGTACCCGCGGCGGCCGTTATGTGGAGGGGTTGCCCGACGACGACCCGGTGCTGAAAACCTACGATTCCTACGGCCGGCTGCTGCGCCGCGCTATCGACCCAGATCCCAAGCGCCGGTTCACGTCCGCGGAGGAAATGTCCGGCCAGTTGATGGGAGTGCTACGCGAGGTGGTGGCACACGACACCGGAGTGCCGCGGCCCGGGTTGTCGGCCGTGTTCACCCGCTCGCGGTCCACCTTCGGAGAGCACCTGCTGGTCGAGCACACCGACGTCTACCGGGACGGCCAGGTGCACTCGGCCAAACTGACCGCCCGCGAGATCGTCACCGCCCTGCAGGTGCCACTGGTCGACCCTGGCGACGTCGCGGCGCCGGTGCTGTCGGCGACGGTGCTGAGCGAGCCGGTGCAGACCCTGGATTCGCTGCGCGCGGTCCGCCACGGCGCCCTGGACTCCGAGGGCATCGACCTGTCCGATTCGATCGAGTTGCCGTTGATGGAGGTGCGCGCACTGCTGGACCTCGGCAACGTGAGCAAAGCCACCCAGAAGCTCGAGGATCTGGCCGAGCGGGTCGGCTGGCGGTGGCGGCTGGTCTGGTTTCGCGGCGTCGCCGGCCTGCTCACCGGCGACTACGATTCGGCGCGTAAGGATTTCACCGAAGTTCTGGACATGTTTCCGGGCGAGTTGGCGCCCAAGATGGCACTCGCCGCCACCGCCGAGTTGGCCGGCACCGCCGACGAGCGCCCGTTCTACCAGACGGTGTGGCGCACCGACGACGGTGTCATCTCGGCGGCGTTCGGGCTGGCCCGAGCGTTCTCGGTGGAAGGGAATCGCGACGCCGCGGTCCGCACTCTCGACGAAGTGCCGGCAACCTCAAGGCACTTCACCACGGCCCGGCTGACCAGTGCGGTGACGCTGCTGTCCGGGCGGTCGACGAACGAGATCACCGAAGAGCAGATCCGCGACGCCGCGCGTCGGGTGGAAGCATTGCCGGACACCGAGCCGCGGGTGCTGCAGATCCGGGCGTTGGTGCTGGGCGCCGCGATGGACTGGCTGAACGAGCATGAGGCCCGGACCAACCAGATCCTCGGCTTCCCGTTCACCGAGCACGGGCTGCGGCTCGGGGTGGAGGCGTCGCTGCGCGGCCTGGCTCGGCTGGCGCCCACCCAGGCGCATCGCTACGCACTGGTCGACATGGCCAACGCGGTGCGCCCCACCAGTACGTTTTAAGGGCCGTTGGCTGCCTAGCCCAGCCGGCGCAACCGGGGCGCCAGGTCGGTTTCGAACAACTGCAAAAATCGGCGCTGATCGTGGCCGGGGGCGTGGAACACCAAGTGGTTCAGGCCCCATTTCACGTACTGGGCCACCTGGTCCACCGCCTCGTCGGGATCGGACGCGACGATCCAGCGTTTGGCGATCTGCTCGATCGGCAGCGCGTCGGTCGCCTTCTCCATCTCGATCGGGTCGTTGATGGAATGTTTCTGCTCGGCGGTCAGGGACAGCGGCGCCCAGAACCGGGTGTTGTCCAGCGCCAGATCCGGATCCGGGTCGTAGGAGATTTTGATCTCGATCATCTTGTCGATGTCGTCGACGTTCCGCCCGGCCGCCGCGGCGCCCTCGGACACCGCGGGCATCAGCTTCTCGGCGTACAACTCCGCACCTTTGCCCGAGGTGCAGATCAAGCCGTCGCCGGACCGCCCGGCGTACTGGGCCACCACCGGCCCGCCCGCCGCGATGTACACCGGCACCCCGCCTTCGGGGGTGTCGTAAATCGATGCGCCCTTGAGCCGGTAGTACTCGCCGTCGAAGTCGACCCGGTTACCTACCCACAGCTCCCGCATCAGCCGCACCGACTCGCGCAATCGGGCGAACCGCTCCTTGAACGCCGGCCACTCCCCTTCGTAGCCGGTGGCGATCTCGTTCAGCGCCTCGCCGGTGCCCACGCCGAGGAACACCCGGCCCGGATACAAGCACCCCATGGTGGCGAACGCCTGGGCGACGACGGCCGGGTTGTACCGAAACGTCGGGGTCAGCACCGAGGTTCCCAGCACGATCCGGTCGGTACGCTCCCCGACCGCGGTGATCCAGGACAGCGAGAACGGCGCATGCCCGCCCTGGTGTCGCCACGGCTGGAAATGGTCGCTGACCGTGGCACTGTCCATGCCGTGCGCTTCGGCGGTGACACCCAGTTCGACGAGCTCTCGGGGCCCGAATTGTTCGGCGGATGCCTTGTATCCCAGTTTCAGCTCGGCCATTCCATCTTTTCTACTCTCCTGGGTGCTTCATAGACTCAGCAGCATGGCATCCCGGCCGGTCGAGCTGGTTCCGGTCACCGAGCGCGTGCACCTCGCCCGGGGCGACGCGGTCAACTGGCTGCTGGTCGCCGACGACACCGGTGTGCTGCTGATCGACGCCGGCTATCCCGGCGACCGGGTCGCCGTGCTGGCGTCGCTGGGCGCGCTGGGCTACGACGCCGCCGACGTGCGCGCCGTGCTGTTGACCCACGCGCACATCGACCATCTCGGTTCGGCCATCTGGCTTGCCAAGACCCACGGCACACCGGTGTATTGCCATCACGATGAAGTCGGCCACGCCAAGCGGGAATACCTGGAGCAAGCTTCGCCGCTGCAGGTTCTCCCGCACCTGTGGCGGCCCAGCGTGGCCGTGTGGAGCATGCAGGTGCTGCGCAACGGAGGCTTGAGCCGTGACGGCATCCCGACGGCCCAGCCGATGACCAATGAGGTCGCCGCTCAGTTGCCGGGCCGGCCGGTCGCCATTCCCACCCCCGGGCATACCAGCGGGCACTGCTCCTATCTGGTCGACGGCGTGCTGGCCAGCGGAGACGCCCTGGTGACCGGCCATCCGGCGTTGCCGCACAGCGGACCGCAACTGCTGCCGCGGCTGTTCAACCACAACCAGGACGCCTGCGTCCGCAGCCTTTCCGCACTGGCGCTGCTGGAGACCGAAGTGCTGGCGCCCGGCCATGGCGACCTGTGGCACGGCCCGATCGCCCAGGCCGCCAGACAAGCCGTCCCGCAGTGACTTCGGCGGTTGAAGACCGGCCGGCAAGGTCACAATTCGGTCACGGCGCCGGTGAGAATCGATTATGAGTCCACCGCACAACTTAAAAGCGCGATCCACGCTCTGACCAGTTCCTTACCAGACGGTTCGCACCGGCGACAGAAAATTAGCGCATCTAGCGAAGTGTCGAAACCTCTTCCGGTGTCGCACTGCCGGTATACCGACCGACACATCGGCGCATCCACCGACCGCAAGTACGTTGGCGTCGAGGTGGGGGAACCTGCCGCTGATTCACGAGTCGGGAGGAACAGACAATGGCGAAAACACTTGGTACCACGGTGCGGCGAAGCGGCCTCGGCGCGGGTCTGCTTGGTGTGCTGGCGGCCAGCATGGTGGCTGCATCGACGGCGCCGGCGACGCCGGACTGCAGCCTGCGCAGCAGTACCTCGCCAGCCACCCCGGCGCCGGTGCCGTGGTGACGCAGGCCATCAACCAGCCGCGCTCGACGGCGGCCGCCAACGTGCGCAGCTACTTCACCGCCCACCCGCACGAGTATTACGAGTTGCGCGGCATCCTCGCCCTGATCGGCGAGGACCAACGCCAGTGCCAAACCACCGTGCTGTCGGCTGAGTTAGCTTCGGCCTACGCGGAATTCATGGTCGGCTGACGGCCACTTGGCCGGTGCGTCGCGGTCAAGTACCCGATGGCGGCGGGCGCACCGGCCAGATCGCCGGCCGACAACGGCGGCAGCCGAGTGGCGGCGAACAGTTCGGCGATGCCGAACTCGGTTGTCGCCCAGTCCCGGGAGGCCAGATAGCGGGCGGCGCCGCCTCGTTCGCCGGGATGGATCAGGCCGGCCAAGTCGATGTCCAGTCCGCGCCGTTGCCAACGTTCCACGACGGACCGCTCGTTTTCTGCCTGTGCCGGGTTCGGCGGCACCGTCTGGTCGGCCGCGAGTCGGCTGCCTACGGCGCTGAGGTCAGTCACGTTGGCCAGCAACCGGTCTTGGATGTGCGATGGCAAAAAGCCGACGAACAACCCTTCGGCGATCCATGCGGTGGGCTCGGAGGCGTCGAAGCCGACCCGGCGCAGCGCCACCGGCCAATCGTGCCGCAGATCGACGCCGACGGCGCGGTGGTCCAACGTCGGCCGCACACCCCAGGCCCGCATGGCAGCGGTTTTGAACTCGATCACTTTGGGCTGGTCGATCTCATAGAGGGTGATGCCCGCCGGCCACCACAGCCGGTAGGCGCGGGTGTCCAGACCGGATGCCAACACCACCGCCTGCCGGATACCCGCTTGGCTGGCGTCCACCAAAAAGGTGTCGAAGAACCGGCTGCGCGCCGCGGAAAGCTCGGCGAGCCGGGCGAACCCGCCGTCGGCGCCGAGCACGGCCAGATCCAGCCCGCCGTCTACCACCCGGGTGAAGAACTCGATGCCGGCCGCCCGCACCAGCGGCGCGGCGTACTGGTCGTTGATCAACCCGTCGGTGGTTGCCACCGCGCGGGCGGACGCCACCATCGTCGCCACCACTCCGGCGCCGGTGGCCGGATCCCAAGCGGAACCGCGATCGCTGGCTCGGCCGTCAGCCCGCGTCATGGCCGTGCACGAAGGTACGGATTCGGTCCTCGGCGTCGACGCCCGCAGCGAACAGCATCTCGTCACCGCCGCGCAGCGCCTCGTCGGCCCGCGGCAGGATGACGGCGCCGTCCCGCAACACGCTCACCAAGGCGGCGTTCTCCGGCAAGACCAGATCACACACCCGTCGTCCGACTAATGGATTGTCGTCGGGCAGGGCCAGTTTAGTCAGGTTGACGTGCCCACGTCGCAGACCCGCCAACTGCACCGGCTGGCCATTGTCGATAGCCCCTTCCACGCCAGCGGCCATCGCACGCGGTGTGGAGACCGCGATGTCAACCCCCCAAGCCCCGGTGAACAGCCACTCGTTACGGGCGTCGTTGATCCGGGCCACTACCCGCGCCACCCCGAATTCAGACTTGGCCAGCAGCGCAGCGGCCAAGTTCACCTTGTCTTCACCGGTGGCGGTGACCACCACGTCGCAGGTCTCCAACCCGCTTTCTTCCAGTTCGGCCAACTCGCAGGCGTCGGCGAGCAGCCAGTCGGCGTCTGGAACGGTGCGCGGCTGATAATGCTGCGGGTTGCGTTCGATCAGCAGCACCTTGTGGCCGCCGTCCAGCAGTTCCCGGGCCACCGACCGCCCGACCGCGCCGGCACCGGCGATCCCGATGCGCATTATCGCTCTCCTTCGACGCTATCCACAGCTGCTCCGGGTGTACCACAGCCGCGCCGAGCCAGCACAGTGCTACTGATTTACTGGCAGGCAATTACAAACGCGGCGGCCTTGGGGATGACATGAGCTTGGAGCAGCTCTACCTGGCGCTGCTCATCGGTG
This sequence comes from uncultured Mycobacterium sp., assembly GCA_964590745.1. Lineage (GTDB taxonomy): Bacteria > Actinomycetota > Actinomycetes > Mycobacteriales > Mycobacteriaceae > Mycobacterium. Next base: position 5,817 of record CAZPZQ010000119.1, read on the forward strand.
GTTTGGTGCTGCTGGCCAGCATCGTGGCGGCCCGGGCGGCCGACCGGGTGGGGCTGCCCAGCCTGCTGCTGTTCCTGGCCGTCGGGGTGGCGGTCGGCGACGGCGGGCTGGGGCTGGAGTTCAGCGACGTGCAGTTGGCCAGCGACCTGTGTACCGCGGCGCTGGCCATCATCCTGGTCGAGGGCGGTCTGACCACTCGGTTCGCCGATATCCGTGGTGTGCTGGCGCCGGCCGGTGTGCTGGCCACCGTCGGGGTCGGCATCAGCATGGTGGTCACCGCGGCCGGCGCCCACCTGCTGCTCGGCATGGATTGGCAGCTCGCGCTGCTACTCGGTGCGATCGTGTCCTCCACCGACGCCGCCGCGGTGTTTTCCATTCTGCGCAAACTGCCGCTGCCTCGACAGCTCGCCGGGCTGCTGGAAGCCGAATCCGGCCTGAATGACCCGCCGGCCGCCATCATGGTGCTGATGTTCAGCGCGACGCCGCTGCAACTGTCGCTGGGCAGTGCGGTGGTCGGCGTGGTGTACCAACTAGCCGTCGGGGCGGCGATCGGGGCGGCCTCCGGGTGGCTGGGCGCCGTCGCGCTACGCCGAGCGGCGCTGCCCGCCTCCGGCCTGTATCCGCTCGCCACGTTCGGGCTCGGAATGGTGGCGTTCGCCGCGGCCGGCACCGCCCATGCCAGCGGGTTCGCCGCGGCGTATGTGTCCGGGGTGGTGCTGGCCAATTCCGGGCTGCCGCACCGAGCGGCGATCCGCTCGTTCGCCGAAGGATTCGGCTGGCTGGCCCAGATCAGCCTGTTCGTGGTGCTCGGCCTGTTGGTGAGCCCCAGCGAGCTACCCGCCGAACTCATCCCGGCGCTGGTGGCCGGGGCGGTGCTGGTGCTGGTCAGCCGGCCACTGTCGGTGCTGATCCCACTGGTGCCGTTCAAAGTGCCATGGCGCCAACAGGCGTTCATGGCGTGGACCGGGCTGCGTGGTGCGGTGCCGATCGTGTTGGCGACGTTCCCGATCGTCGAGGGGGTGCCGGACAGCTACCGGCTGCTCAACATCGTGTTCATCCTGGTGGTGGTGTACACCCTGGTGCAGGGTCCCAGCCTGGGCCCGCTGGCGCGTTGGTTGCGGCTGATCCGACGCGACGCCACCCGGGAGATCGAGGTAGAGGCCGCCCCACTGGACGTGCTGGACGCCGAACTGTTGAGCATGACGGTGCAGCCCGGTTCCCGGCTGCACAACGTGTCGGTATTGGAGCTGCGGCTGCCCGACCCCAGCGTCATCACCCTGGTGATCCGCAACGGCCACACCTTCGTTCCGCAGCCTGACACCCGCATCATGATCGGCGACGAGTTGCTCATCGTCACCACGACGAAGACCCGGGTGGCCGCCGAACGCCGGTTGCGCGCGGTGAGCCGCCGCGGCAAGCTGGCCTACTGGTTCAACGAGTACGGTCTGGCCGACTGACCTTGCCTCGGATTGGCTCTGCGGCTACCAGGCGAAAGTGCGAGTAGGCAGCGTGGTGGCCGCAGGGTCAACGAAAGGTGATCAAGGGGATGGCGGTCTCGGCCGGCGTGGCCGCGCCGTGGAAGCCGACCAGCAGCGCCGACTCCGGCGGCTCGTGGCCGGTCGCCAGCACGGCGGTGTCGCCGGTGCAGGTGACCACGACGTCGCCGATCCGGGCCAGGTGGTCGGGGTGCACCGGTCCGAACCGGCCGGCGGCCACCGCTTCGGCGCGGCTGCACACCTCGGCGCGCCCGGCCAGCAGTTCCGTCCAGGTGGCCAACACGTCTTCGGTGGCGCCTTTTTCGGTGTGCAGGTAGCGCACCCGCGGCTCGCCGGCGACGAGCCGCACCCCAGCGCACAACGCCGGCTCGGTGTTCAGGTCGATGCGGGCGTCTTCGGGCACGTTCACGCCGCCGTGATCTGCGGTGACCAACAGCGCCGCGTCGCCGGGCAACTCCTCGACCAGGTGATGCAGCAGGGCGTCCACCCGGGCCGCGGCGCTGTGCCAGCGGGGCGAGCCGATGCCGGACAGGTGCGCGGCTTTATCCAGCGCGGCGGTGTAGCCGTAGACCAGGCCGGGCGCCGCGGCGAGTTCCGCGCTGACCCGGGCGGCGTAATGCTCGCCCTTGGCGGTCGGGTGAAATTCCGCACACCGGTAGGCGGCCTCGGTCAAGCCGCTGCCGATCAGCGGCTCCGGCAGCACGGCCCGGGCGCTGATTCCGGCCCGCTGCAGACGCTCGAACCAGGTGGCAACCGGCTGCCAGCGAGCAGGCGCAGGATCGCCCGGGTTGGCGGGGTGCCACAAGATGTGGGTGAGCACCCGGTCGGTGCCGGGGATGTTGACGGTGAAGCCGAGTAGGCCGTGCTGGCCCGGCGGCACGCCGGTGCCCAGCGACGCCAGGCTCGTCGGGGTGGTCGACGGGAAGGTGCAGGCCAGCTCGGTCAGCCGACCGACGCTACCGGACAGCACCGCAGCCAACAGCGGTGCGTCACTGGCTAATTGGGGCAACAGATGATAGCCCATCCCGTCGACCAGCAGCACCGCCACCCGGCGTATCTCGCCGACCTGCTCGGTCAGGCCCAGCCGGTCCACCCCGCCCGGCGCTCCCAGCAGCGCGGCCGCGGCCGGCAGCACGTCGCAAATCGATCCGGGCACAACGTCAGCCTGCCAGCCCGGTGCGGTCATCCGCGCGGGCAGTCACAAAAAGTCCCCTCAACCGCCGCGTGAAGGGTACTTTTGTGTCGGCTCGGCGGGGAAGCCGGGCAAGATTGACGGATGACCACCACCATCCAGCCCCCGATGGACCTCGGCTCCTGGATCGCGCGTCGGGCCGCGTCCAGTCCACACCTGCCGGCGATCACCTTCGACGGGCGCACCCTGACCTACCGCGCCTTCGCCGACCGCATCGACCGGCTGGCCGCCGAACTGTCAAGCGGCGGGGTCGAGCGCACGGATCGGGTCGGCTACCTCGGCCTCAACCACCCGGACTTTCTGGCGACGTTGTTCGCCGCCTCCCGGATCGGGGCGACCTTCGTGCCGCTGAACTGGCGGCTCACCGCCGCCGAACTGAGCTATATCCTGCGCGACGCCGGCGTGCACACGCTGGTGGCCGATGCCGAGCACGCGGCAGTGATCGAGCCGGTGCGCGCCGAGCTGGGGCTGCGGCGCACCATTGCGCTCACCGTGCCGGATGCGGCGCCGGGCTGGGAGCCGCTGGATGATCTGCTCGCCGGTCGCGAGCCACTCGCCGCGCCGGTGCACCCGGCCCCCGACGAGGTCGCGGTGATTATGTACACCTCCGGCACTACCGGCCGGCCCAAGGGCGCAATGCTCACCCACGCAAACCTGTTCTGGAACAACGTCAATGCATTGCTGGCGTTCGACACCAGCCAGCACGACATCTCGCTGGTGTGCGCGCCGCTATTCCACATCGGCGGGCTCAACGTCACCACCTTGGTGACGTTGCAGAAGGGCGGCCACATCGTGTTGATGCCGACGTTCGATGCCGGCGAAGCCCTCAAGCTGATCGCCGAGTACCGGGTCACCACCATGTTCGGGGTGCCGGCCATGTTCTTGTTCATGAGCCAGACTCCGCAGTTCGCCGCCACCGACCTGTCCAGCGTGCATTACCTGATCTGCGGCGGGGCTCCGGTGCCGGAAAGCCTGATCAAACGCTACGGCGAGCGCGGGATCCCGTTCGCGCAGGGCTACGGGCTGACCGAAACCGCGCC
>CAZPZQ010000120.1:0-9420 GCA_964590745.1 uncultured Mycobacterium sp.
GGGCGATGCCGCCCGAGCCGGCCGCGATGGTGGTCGAGTGGGTCGAAGACATCCTGTCCGAGCACGGCAACGAACGCGTCGCCGATATCCGCGGCGCCCTGCAGCAAACGATGGACTCCAACGCCGCAGTGTTCCGCACCGAGGAGACGTTGAAGCAGGCGCTCACCGATATTCATACGCTCAAGGAGCGTTACTCCCGAATCACTGTGCACGACAAGGGAAAGCGTTTCAACAGCGACTTGCTGGAGGCCATCGAGCTGGGCTTTCTGCTCGAGCTGGCCGAAGTCACCGTGGTAGGTGCGTTGAATCGCAAGGAATCTCGAGGCGGCCATGCTCGGGAGGACTACCCGAACCGGGATGACACCAATTACATGCGTCACACCATGGCGTACAAGCAGGGCACCGATCTGGTGTCTGACATCCGGCTGGATTTCAAACCGGTGGTGCAGACCCGCTACGAACCCAAGGAACGGAAGTACTGATGCGAGTAGGCTCTCCCCTCCCGATCATCGACGCTCCGCAGGACGGTGACCCGCCGCTGCCGTCGATCCCGGAAGGGTCGACGATGGTCACCCTCAAGATCCGCCGGTACAACCCGGAGAACCCGGATCAGTACGCCGACACCGACGGTTGGCAGAGCTTCCGGGTGCCTTGCCTGCCCACCGACCGGGTGCTCAACCTGCTGATCTACATCAAGAGCTACCTGGATGGCACGCTGACCTTCCGGCGGTCTTGCGCGCACGGGGTGTGCGGCTCGGACGGCATGCGGATCAACGGCAACAACAAGCTGGCCTGCAAGACGCTGATGCGCGATCTGTTGCCCAGCGAGCCGGGCAAACCGGTGACCATCGTCATCGAGCCGATGCGCGGGCTGCCGGTGGAAAAAGATCTGGTGGTCGACATGGAGCCGTTCATGGACGCCTACCGGGCGATGAAGCCGTACCTGATCACTAGCGGCAACGAGCCGACCCGGGAACGTATCCAAAGCCAGGAGGACCGGCTGCGCTACGACGACACCACCAAGTGCATCCTGTGCGGGATCTGCACCACCAGTTGCCCGGTGTACTGGGCCGAGGGCAGCTATTTCGGCCCGGCGGCGATCGTCAACGCGCACCGGTTCATCTTCGACAGCCGCGACGAAGGTGCCGCCGAACGGCTGGACATCCTCAACGAAGTGGACGGGGTGTGGCGGTGTCGCACCACGTTCAACTGCACCGACGCCTGCCCGCGCGGGATCCAGATCACCAAGGCGATCCAGGAGGTCAAGCGGGCGCTGATGTTCGCCCGCTAACCCGCGTGTTTCGCCGCGAACGTGCGCAAAACCTCAGTTTGGCTTGCGTTTTGGCGTACCGATATGCACGCTCGCGGCGAAGAAAACCCGCAGCGGCTGTCACACGACGGCGGGCTGTCTCGTCTTAGGGATATGACTACCAAACCACGCATCGAACCCCTACCCCCGAAACGCGTGAACCGACTGTTGCGGGTCATGTACCGCATCGCCAAACGTCGGTTCGGCGAGGTGCCCGAGCCCTTCACCGTTGTCGCGCACCATCCACGCCTGCTGGTCGCCAATGTGGTGCATGAGACGATGCTGCAGAGCGCATCCCGGAAACTACCGGCCGGTGCCCGTGACCTGGCGGTATTCTGGACGGCGCGCACCGTCGGCTGCTCGTGGTGCATCGACTTCGGGTCAATGCTGCAGCGTCTGGAGGGCATGGACATCCAGCGACTGAAGGACATCGACAACTACGCCACGTCACCGTTATTCACCGACGACGAACGCGCCGCCATCCGCTACGCCGACGCGATAACCACCAACCCTCACGACATCACCGACGAGCAGGTCGATGACCTGCGGGCTCGGTTCGGTGATGCCGGCGTGGTCGAGCTGACCTATCAGATCGCCGTGGAAAATATGCGGTCCCGGATGTACTCCGCGCTGGGCATCACCGAGCAGGGCTTCAACTCCGGCGACGCCTGCCGGGTGCCGTGGGCCGGCGAACCGGCATCCTCCGAAGACCGCCCCCCAGCGATCAATTCCCAGAACCGACGCTGCGCCGACAACACCTGCCGTTGACCGGGCATCAACACCCCTAACCACGAAGTGTTGCAACCACCCCCTGACGCCAGGCGAGTAGGCGTCGTCATAACTACAGGCTCGTGGTACGGAGACGGGCCTACCGGGGCGAGTCGCGCAGCGGGGAGCCGGTGAACTTGTCCGGGTTGGCGATATCCCAGAGCGCGCAGGCCTTCCCGTCGCGCACGGCTACCGCGGTGATGCGCGGCGCCATCTCCCGATAGCCGTCACCACCCGGTGCACCCGGCGTGTACAGGCCCAATTCGCCGTTGACCAGCGCCAGTCGACTCGACGTGATCATCGCCGGGCCGTAGCGTCGCACCAGCCCGAACACGAACCGCGCCACCTTGTCCGGTCCGCGGATGACCTGGGTGGCCGTCGGCGCCCGGCCGTTCGCGTCGCCGGCGAACGTCACGTCGGGATGCAACAGGGCCACCATCCCGGGCAGATCACCGGCCGCCATGGCGGCCAGCAACTCGCCCACCACCTCAGCGTGGGCCGAATCCGGTTGCGGCGGCGGCTCGGCGGCAACGGCCCGTCGGGCCCGGGACGCCAACTGTCGGGCAGCCGTCTCGCTCGTGCCCAGCACGTCAGCCACCTCGGTGAACGGCACCGCGAATCCGTCGTGCAGCACGAACGCGACCCGCTGGTCCGGGTTGAGTCGCTCCAGCACCACCATCGCGGCGAATCGGGCGTCTTCGGCGGCCACCACCGCCGCCAGCGGATCGTCGGTGCCGTCGAGCCCGGTCACCACCGGTTCCGGCAGCCATTCGCCCAGGTAGCTTTCCCGGCGATGCGCCGCTGACCGCAGCCGGTCCAGGCTGAGCCGGCTCACCACCGTCGTCAGCCAGGCCCGCAGATCGGCGACCGTATCCTGGTCGGCGCGGTCCCAGCGCAGCCAGGCGTCTTGCACAATGTCCTCGGCGTCGGCGAACGTGCCGGTCAGCCGGTAGGCCACCGCCAGCAGATGCGGCCGCAGCGCCTCGAAGTCGTCCACCGCAGTGTGGCCCATGACGCCAGCCTAGGCACGCATGCGCCCGCGCACCGAGCACCGCGAACGTGCGCAAAATCGGGAAACGTCCCGGCGTGTCGACCGGGGACACGCACGCTCGTGCAACAAGGGAGCCTACCCTCAACAGGCGATGGTCTCGTTACGCTCGGTGTCGTGCCTGGCAGCCGCCGTTTTTCTGTTGGCAGCCCCCACAGTGCCGGCAGTGCCCGCCCTGCCGGTAGCGGCCGCTGAACCCGACGCCGGGCCGAGCGCCGCACCGATCTGCCCCTACCGGGTGGTCACCCCGCCGGCGGTGGACGCCTCCGAAGTGCCCGACGCCGGCGACCCGCCGGTACCGCTGCCGGTGCCCGCCACCCCGGTGGGCGGCTCGGCGCTGGGCGGCTGCGGCGTGATCACGGCACCCAATAGCCCGCCGGTCCCCGGTGACGTCTCCGCCGAAGCCTGGCTGGTGGCCGACCTGGACAGCGGCGCCGTGATCGCCGCTCGCGACCCGCACGGCCGGCACCGACCCGCCAGTGTGATCAAAGTGCTGATCGCAATGGTATCGATCAACGAGCTCAACTTGAACAAGATGGTCGCCGGCACCGCGGAGGACGCCGCCGTGGAAGGCACCAAAGTCGGCGTCGGTCCGGGCGGCAGCTTCACCGTCAACCAGTTGCTGCACGGGCTGCTGATGAACTCCGGCAACGACGCCGCCAACGCGCTGGCCACCCAACTGGGCGGCATGCCGGCGGCGCTGCACAAGATCAATAACCTGGCCAGCCGGCTGGGCGGGCTGGACACCCGGGCCGCCACCCCGTCCGGGCTGGACGGTCCCGGCATGAGCACGTCGGCCTACGATATCGGCCTGTTCTACCGGTACGCCTGGGCCAACCCGACGTTCAGCGCCATCGTCGCGACCCGCACCTTCGACTTCCCCGGTAACGGCGACAGCCCCGGCTACCAACTGGACAACGACAACCAACTGCTCTACAACTACCCGGGCGCGCTCGGCGGCAAGACCGGCTACACCGACGACGCCGGGCAGACGTTCGTCGGCGCAGCCGACCGCGACGGCCGCCGACTGGTGGCGGTGCTGCTGCACGGCACCCGGCAGCCTATCCCGCCGTGGGCGCAGGCCGCCCAACTGTTGGACTACGGATTCGCCACCGCCCCGGGCACGCGGATCGGCACCCTGATCGAACCGGACCCGGCCCTGCTGGCACCGCAGCAGGGCGAGCACCCCGGCCGCGCCGCCCAAGCCGCGCCGCTGCTGGCGCCCGCTGATGTGCTGCCGGTACGGGTGGGCGTGGCGGTGATCGGCACCCTCATCGTGTTCGGGCTGATCATGGTCGCGCGGGCGATGAACCGCAGAACACAATCCTGAGCGGACGTGCCGGTGGCGGTCAGGTCCCTCAAACTGCTCGGTTGGGTGGCCGGCGTGGTGCTCATCGCCATCGGGGTGGACCGGATCGCGTTTTCAACGGCGTCCATTCCCGGCAGCGGCCCGGTCAGCCCGAGCCTAGACAGTAAAACCAGGTCGGCCGGCCCTTTGGTGATCGGCCTGGGCATCGCCTATATCCGGGCGGTCCGGCGGTCGCCGATCCCGACGACGGCGGTCCGGCTGCTGGCCGCGATGATGCTGCTGATCGGGGTGGCTCGGCTGCTGTCGATGGCTGCTGCCGGTATGCCGCAGCCGGTGTGGGCCATCGCCACCGCCGTCGAGTTCACCGCGGCCGGACCGACGTACTGGTACTCGACGCTGAACGACCAGGGAGAAGTCGATGACGTGTCGAAGGCGCGCGACCACTAGTTCAGCGCCGTCATCGCCTACCGTGGTGGGTAGCCGAATTGCACATGAGACCGAGAGGGCCGTCAAACACAGTCATGGTGCGCCGACTCGCGGAACTGCGGCGATCTTCACCGCTGGTGCTGCTGGTAGGCGTCGCCGCGACCAGCCTCGGCGTCATTTACGGCTACGACCTGTCCAACATCGCCAGTGCCCTGCTGTTCATCAGCGCCGACTTCGGTCTGTCGTCGGCCCAGCAGGAGATGCTGTGCACCGCTTCGGTGGTCGGCTCGATCGGCGGAGCTGCGGCCGGCGGATGGTTGGCCAACGCGGTCGGCCGCAAGAAGTCGATGGTCGCGGTGGCGGCGGCCTACGCGGTGTTCGCGGTGTTCAGCGCCGTGTCGGCGTCGCTGCCGATGCTGATGGTGGCCCGGCTGCTGCTGGGGGTGACGATCGGCGTGTCGGTGGTGGTGGTACCGGTGTTCGTCGCCGAGTCGGTGCCGGCCGCGGTGCGCGGTTCGCTGCTGGTGGCCTACGGGTTGACGTCGGTGGTCGGCATCATCGCCGGCTACCTGATCGCCTATCTGCTGGCCGACACCCACAGCTGGCGGTTGATGTTGGGCCTGGCCGCGGTACCGGCGGCGGCGGTGGTGCTGGTGTTGCTGCGGGTACCGGACAGTGCCCGGTGGTACATGCTCAAGGGCCGGGTCGACGACGCCCGCCGGGCGTTGCGGCGGGTGGAGCCGTCCGCCGACGCTGAACGCGAGCTGGACGAGATCTCCCGTGCGCTGCGTGAAGAAGAACACGACAGTGTTGGGGTGCTGCGCGAGATGCTGCGGCCGCCGTATTTGCGGGCGACCGTATTCGTGGTGCTGCTCGGGTTTTTTATCCAGATCACCGGCATCAACGCGATCGTCTACTACAGCCCTCGGCTGTTCGAGAAGATGGGTTTCGCGGGCAACTTCGCGCTGCTGGTGTTGCCCGCGCTGGTTCAGGTCGCCGCGTTGGCGGTGATGGTCGGAGCGCTGCTGCTGGTCGACCGGGTGGGCCGGCGGCCCATCCTGCTGGTCGGCATCGCGGTGATGATCGTCGCCAACATCATCTTGATCGGCGTATTCGCAGCCGGGCCCGCGCTGTTCGGTGCTGCACTGCCCTACGTCAAGTTCTTCGGTGTGCTGTTGTTCACCGTCGGCTACACCTTCGGCTTCGGCGCGCTGGTCTGGGTCTACGCCGGCGAAAGCCTGCCGGCCCGGCTGCGGTCGATGGGGTCGAGCGCGATGCTCACCTCGGATTTGGTGGCCAACGCGATCGTCGTCGGCGTCTTCTTGACCATGCTCACTTCGCTCGGCGGCGCGGCCACTTTCGCCGTGTTCGGCAGCCTGGCGGTGATCAGCTTCGGATTCGTCTACCGATACGCCCCGGAGACCAAGGGCAGGCAACTCGAGGACATCCGGCATTTCTGGGAGCACGGCGGCAAGTGGCCCGACGAGCCTGCGGCTGCGGTCTCGGCGACCGCCGGGGTCCCGGAGTCGGTGTGACGCTGATCGCCGCCGCCGCGGTGGTTTGCGGTGCGCAGGTCCGCCGGCCCGCCTGGCTGCAGATTTCCGGCGACCGGATCCTCGACTGCGGACCCGGTGCACCGCCGCGGCCACCGGATGTCGACCTGCCGAACGCGGTGGTGCTGCCCGGCTTCGTCGACCTGCATGTGCACGGCGGCGGCGGCGCCTGCTACGCCGACGCCGACGGCATCGACCGGGCCGCCAGGTTCCACCGTCGGCACGGCACCAGCACAACGTTGGCCAGCCTGCTGACCGCCGCGCCCGATGCGCTGCTCCGGTCGGTGCGCGCGTTGGCGCAATCCACCCGGCGCGGATTGGTGGCCGGCATCCATCTGGAGGGGCCCTGGCTGAGCGCACGGTACTGCGGGGCGCACGATCGAGATCAGCTGCGCGATCCCGACCACGCCGAAATCGATTCGTTGCTCGCCGCGGGTGACGGCACCATCCGGATGGTCACCCTGGCTCCGGAGCGGCCTGGCGGCATCGACGCGGTGAAACGGTTCGTCGACGCCGGCGTCGTTGTCGCAGTGGGCCATACCGACGCCAGCTACGACCAGGTGCGAACGGCGGTCGACGCCGGTGCGACGGTGGGAACCCACTTGTTCAACGCGATGCGCCCAGTGCATCACCGCGAACCGGGGCCGGTGCCGGCGCTGCTGGAGGATCCGCGGGTGACCGTCGAACTGATCGCCGACGGTGTGCACGTTCATCCCGCGCTGATCCGGCACGTCGTCCAGACCGCCGGACCGGATCGGGTCGCGCTGGTCACCGACGCCACCGCCGCCGCCGGATGCGGCGACGGAGTGTTTCGGCTCGGCGGACTCGACGTCGACGTCGTCGCGGGGGTGGCGCGGGTGCGGGACCCGTCCGGCGCGTCGGTGATCGCCGGCAGCACCGCCACCATGGATCAGGTGCTGGCCACCGCGGTTGGATGCCTGGGCCGATCGGATGCGGCGCTGGCCGCCGCGGCGCAGATGACGTCGACCACCCCGTCGCGCGTGCTGGGGTTCGCCGGCGCGGGTCGCCTGCGTGCCGGCACCGACGCCAACCTGGTGGTGCTGGACGAAGATCTGCGCACGCGGCGGGTGATGGTCGGCGGCGCCTGGTGCGATTAGGCTCGACCCAATGAGCGAACCGACCGTCACCCACGCCCACCAGAAGTACCGAATCAGCGTTGATGGCAGCCAAGCCGGGCTGACCGCCTACGTCGACACCGACACCCAGCGGATCTTCCACCACACCGAAGTCGACAAGGCATTCGGTGGGCGCGGCATCGGCACCAAGCTCATCGGGGCAGCGCTGGACGACACCCGCGCCGCCGGGAAGCGCATCGTGCCGGTATGTTCGTTCGTCGCCCACTACGTCGACAAGCACGGCGAGTACAAAGACATCACCGACCCGGTGACCGCACAGGCCGAAGCGTTGGCGGACGAGCAGTCGGGCTGACCGCCCCGTCAGCGCTCCCTACCCCGGCGCATCAGTCGGTAAATCCCCAGCGCGGCAACGGCTCCCACCGCTGCAGCGGCCAGCGCCTGACCGACCCGCACGACTTCGTCCGGCGGCCGCCGCGGAAAGGTCAACACCGGGCTGGGCGGCTCGACAGCCGCCGCCTGCAGGTTCTCCGGCGCGGTGGCCGCCCACGCGGTGGCCAACAGCACCAGGCTCGCGGTGATGTAGGCGAACACCATGACACCCAGCACCGGCCCGAACGTCGCACCCGCCGGGCTGTTGACCACCGACCGCAGATAAATCGAGCCGACCTGTTTGAACACTTCGAAGCCCACCGCCGCGACCAGTCCGGCCCGAATCGAGCTGGCGAAGCTGACCGACTCGCGCGGCAGCCGCGCGATCATCCAGGTGAACAGCAGCCAGGACACCAGCAGCGACATCACCACCGAGGCAGCCCGCAGCAGCGCACCCAGCAGCGCGAAGTCCGGCACCCCCAACCAGCCCAGCACCTTGGCCATCAGCTTCGGATCGCCCAGCGCGGTCAGGCCGATGGTGACGTTGATCGCGACGAACGCCGACACCAGGGCGACCAGATCGGACAGCTTGGTGCGCACAAAGCCGGCCGGCTTCCTGCGCTGCTCCCACATCTGGCTGAGCGCCTCGCGTAGTTTGGCCATCCAACTCAGCCCGGCCCACCCGGCCACGGCCAGACCGATGATGCCGACCGAGGTGCGGGATTCGATCGCCGAGTCCATCAGGTCGATGAGTTGCTGTCCGGCCTTGCCGGACACCGACATCCGGATGTGGCCCTCGAGTTGGTGCAGCAGGTCTTGCCGGCGGGACAGCACGAAACCGGCCACGGCGAAGCCCATCATCAGCAGCGGGAACAGCGCGAAGACGGTGAAGTAGGTCAGTGCCGCGGCGTAGAAGTTACCCTGCGAGTCGACGTAACGCTGACCGGCCCGCACCGCATGGTCAAACCAGTCGTAGCGGCTGCGCAGCCGGTCGAGCACGTCCTGCTGGCTTTGCCCTTCGCTGGTCATAGCCGCCGCGGCGGTAGGAACCCGACTCGGTCGTACACCCGCGCAACGGTGTCGTCCGCCACCTGTCGCGCTCGTTCGGCACCGACCGCCAGGACGGCCTCGAGTTCGGCCGGGTCGGCCAGTAATTCGTCGACCCGGGCTTGGATGGGGGTGACGAACGCGGCGACGGCTTCGGCGGTGTCTTTCTTCAGCTCGCCATAGCCGCGCCCGGCGTAGCTTTCGACCAGCTTGTCGACGTCGGCGCCGGTGATCGCGGATTGAATGGTCAGCAGATTCGACACGCCGGGCTTGGTCTGCGGGTCGTAGCGGACCTCGCGACCGCTGTCGGTGACGGCCGAGCGGATCTTCTTGGCGCTCACCGCCGGATCGTCGAGCAAGCCGATCAGACCGGCGTCGGTGGCGGCGGATTTGCTCATCTTGGCGGTCGGATCGGCCAGGTCGTAGATCTTGGCGGTGGCCTTGGGGATCAACGGCTCCGGCACCACGAAGGTGTCCGGGAAGCGGGCGTTGAA
>CAZPZQ010000121.1:0-9405 GCA_964590745.1 uncultured Mycobacterium sp.
CGACACTATGACCATCGGCAGAAACTCTCACCCGTGATTCCACCGCGATATTCTTCACCCGCGAAGTGCCTTCCTCCGGATATTTGAACCGTGGATAAGTCCAATTATCCCTTGCAGGACAGGCACTTTCGCTTATCTACACCCCGACACGCACAACATCTCGCGAAAAATCCGCGCTAGACTCACACCACTCGACGGAAGGCGGCTGCCTCATCTACTAGTACCGGCGCTGGTCGCCAAAAGAAGCTTTCGTGTGTCTCGATGTCGCATGGCTCGAACGGAGGGGATGCCCGTCGCTGCTGGTGCGCGGCGCAGCTCTACAGGAAGTTGAACAGGTCGCCGCTGAACAACTGGCTCAGGTCGGGGAACAAGCTGCCGACATCGACCGCGGCTGCACCACCAGAGCCGCTACCGAAGTCCAAGTTGCCGCTGAGCAGTTCCGCGATCACCCGCTCCAGCCCGATCAGCGCACCGTACGGGCCGACACCCTCGCCAGGACCGAACTGCAGCACGATCGGGGGAAGCGTTGGGTCGACTGGATTCACGGCGCTGATGGTGATACCCAACGCATTTAGGATCGAGCCACCACCAAGTAGGGGTGGAGGAAGTTCCGGTTGTGACAACGCATCAAGAGTGCCACCGACCTCCCCCGGGGACAACAGCCCACCGAAGGCGACGCTGAGATCAACAATGGATGTGCCTTCCGGCAGCAGGCCGGCCTGGTTGACTAGCGGAACCAACGCGTCCAGGTCGAGGGTGTCGCCGTTGAAGAAGGCGTTGATCGAATTCAGCGGGGCCGCCAGCAGTTCCTGGGCCAGCTGCCCGATGTCTGGGCTGGTGCCGCTCTGGATGTCGGCGATGAGCTCCATAAACGGATTAAGGAACGGCACCAGCGGGGCCACCATGGGGCTGACCGCGCCGAGCAGTAGCCCCGACAGCGGCGAGGCCGCGACCTGGGCGATCTCCGGAATCGGGGCGGGTATCTCAGGAATGATCCCGGGAAGCAAGGGACCTCCTTGATTGGTTAGCAGCCCGTACAGCAGGAAGTTACCCAGGAAGAAGTCTGGAGCACCGAGCCCGCCCGTTCCGGAAGGGAGGCTCGTCGTGAACTCGGCCAGCGGGTTGAGGAAGTTCTTCTGGTCGCCGGCCAGGAACGTCAGGGCGCCGAACAACTCGTGCGGGTTGGTCAGCGCGCTGAACCAGTCTGGGTTGGTCTGGATCGCGTCCACCAGGGCGTTGTTGGCGTCCACGAAGGCCAGACTGAGGTTGCCGTCGTTGGTGAGCGCGTCCTGGAAGGTGTTGAACGGGATGCTGAGAATATCCGACGTTCCAGTGAGCTGGACGTCGCGCACCTGGGAGATGTCGGGCAACGGTGTTGCCACCGGGGCGATGGCGATCATGCTGGCACCCACCATGGCGGTACCAGCGGTGGCATACGGGTGTAGCGCCTCGTTCATTCTGGATCGACTCCTCAAAATCGGCACCCAGCGGGTGACAACAATCGCAGTACCCGGGGTTCGAGTTACCGGCGGTACTGGTATCTAATACGCACGGCACTGTATCTAATACGCAGCTGTGATGCAAGTCATGATTTGATTTTTAACCTGTGATTTCACATAGGTCGGCTAAGGGGTAGCGTCTCAGCTGACGATTGCGACGTCAGATCCTGAGTTTCATGGGGATGTGCCCGGTATCCAACCTGGGGCGGCTCCGACCTCGCGCCGCTGCCCCAACGCCCGCTGCAGCTCTGCAGCGGCTATGTTGGCTGTCCAGAATCCGGTAAGGGCGGGCTGGGAACGACGGTGTAGGTGTCGAACATGTCAGAAGTTAGCGGGCACAGCGCACACACCCTGGTGGATCTGCTGCGTCAGCAGGCCGAGGGGTACCGGGACAAGATCGCGTTTCGTTTCGCCCCCGACGGTGTGCAGGAAGAAGGTTCCCTGAGCTACGCCGACCTGGACCGAAAAGCGCGAGCGATCGCGGCCGACCTGCAGCGGGACGGCGCGGCCGGGCGGCGGGTGCTGGTGATCTGCCGGCCCGGCCTGGACGCCGTCGCCGCCTACTTCGGCTGCCTGTACGCGGGCGCGGTGGCGATACCGGTGCAGGACCAGCTGGGGCGGCTGGCGGTCATCGCGCCCGACGCGCGGGCCGCCCTCGCCTTGGCCGACTCCGCAACACAAGAGAAGCTCAAATCAGCGGTGGACGGGCTCGGCAAGCGGCCGCTGCGCTGGCTGGCCCCGGATGCACCGATCGCCGACCCGGACAGCTGGGTGCCGCCCGGAATCGACGCCGACACGACGGCGATGCTGCAGTACACCTCGGGCTCCACCCGGGCGCCCAAAGGTGTGGTGCTGACCCACGCCAACCTGCTGGCCAACCTGGTCGCCATCCACCAGGCGTGGGGCGGCGACGACCGGGACAGCGCCGTGTGCTGGCTGCCGCAGCATCACGATATGGGCCTGATCGGCGGCGTCCTACAGTCGGTCTACGTTGGCGGGACCACGGTGTTGATGGCACCGGCAGCGTTCATTACCGGCCCGATGCGCTGGATCGCGGCTATGTCGCGATTCCACGCCACCATCGCTACCGCGCCGGACTTCGCCTACAGCCTCTGCGTCGAACGCAGCACACCCAAGGAACGCGCGGCGCTGGACCTGTCGCACTGGCGCACCGCGATGAACGGCGCCGAACCGGTGCAGGCCAGCACCCTGCGGGCATTCACCGAGGCCTTTGCCCCGGCGGGTTTTCGGCCGCAGACCTTCGTGCCGGTTTACGGACTCGCCGAGGCCACCCTGCTGGTCTCCGGCGGCTCGGATTCGCCGACACCGGTGATCCGGCACATCGACCGCACCGCGCTCGGCGAGGACCGGGTCGTCGAGATCACCGACGCCAAAGCCGCCGACAGGGCTGGCACCGTCGAACTGGTCGGCTGCGGCCAGCCGCGCGGCGGTCTCCGAATGGTCATCGTCGACCCGGAGACCCGACGGCTCCGCTCGCCCGACCAGGTCGGCGAGCTGTGGATCAGCGGACCGAGTGTGGCTCACGGCTACCGGGGGAAACCCGAGGACACCGAGCAGGTGTTCGGCGGCTACCTGGCCGGCACCGGGGAAGGCCCGTTCCTGCGCACCGGCGACCTGGGTTTCCTGCGCGACGGCGAGGTGTTCATCACCGGCCGCTGCAGGGACCTGATCATCATCCGCGGAAACAACTACTACCCCAACGACATCGAGAAGACGGTGCAGGACTGCCATCTGCTGCTGCTGGCCGGGCGCGGCGCGGCGTTCTCGATGGCGCCGCAGCCGGGCGGCAGCGAGCAACTCGTCGTCGTACAAGAGACGCGCCCCCAGCAGGCAGGCGAACCCGCGGACTTCGACGGCGTGCTGGAGGCGGTCCGGGCGGCGATCACCCGCCACCACGGGATCGGCCCGCACGCGGTGTTGCTGGTCGGCCCGGGCTCGATCCCGACCACCTCGAGCGGCAAGATCCGCCGGCAGGCCGCCCGGCAGCGGTTCCTCGACGGTCAGTTCCAGCCGCTGGCCCAGTGGCAGGCCCCACCCGGCTCCAGCGACGAGGCCGCCGACCCGGCGATCGCAGCCCGAAACGCCGCGCTGGCCCAGCAGGCGGTGGCCGCGCAGTACTGGAAAGCCCAGCGAGGCTGAACAATTCAGGACCAGCCATGCCCGCAGGGTGTCCCAGCTTGGATACGTTCACTCGGCGGGATCGGCCAATGGCTGCGTCGGACAGCGCAACTAGCCTCGATTTTTCGTCGAGGGTGATGGTGGTCGAAGTTGGTTGGTGGGGTGTGTTCGTGGGCGGGTTTTGCGGGTCTGGGCGTGTGGAGTGGTCCGTCCCCGGTTTTTTGCACACCTTCCTTTGCGGGAAGGATTGCGCGATGGCGATCAGGTACGACGAGAACACCGAGGCCAGGGCGGTGCGCTTGGTCCGCGAGCACCGCGATGACTACGACCCGGAGTGGGCGGCGACGAAGGCCATTGCCAGCCGGCTGGGGATGAACACGCAGACGCTGCGCCGGTGGGTTCGCCAGGATGCGGTCGACACCGGTGAAGCCACAGGCGTGTCGAGCGAGGAAAAGCGGGAACTGCGGGAGCTGCGGAAGAAGAATCGGGGGCTTGAGCAGGCCATCGAAATCCTCAAGGCTGCAACGACTTTCTTCGCGGCCGAGTGGTGCGCCACGAGGCGGCGGGTATATCGGGAGGTGGTGAAAGACCGTCTCTGTTGGGCCGTCGCAGCGGCCTGATGAAGCATCGGGGCAGCCGATCGTCGCTGACTGACGAGGATCGGTGGCAAGCGGCCCCGAGAAGGCGAGCCGTGCCGGTACTGCCAGACGGTGCGGGCTCGTCGAGCGAGGTCAGAGGGTGCAGTGTAAGCGAACCAGTGATTGAAGCTCCGTAATCGCCAAGCCGGCTCCAATCTGGCGGATATGGGCCGGACGTGGAAACGCCGTTCGGTCGGTTTCCGGTCGACTCGGACAGCTTCCACTGGGCCGATGTGCTGCCGGCCCTGAATCACGGCCTGGCCCAGGGCATCAACGCTGCCCGACCCTGCAGGGGGCATGGGAGTTGCTGTGAGCGTTCTCGGAAAACCCGGACAACGGCTCCGGCACCGTCCCGGACGGGTCGTTGGTCTCGGTGGTCAATCGTTGGTGTTTGCCGACGCCTATGCCCGCCTGCTCCCGCTGGCTGACATGATCACCGCGCTGCGCGTCACCCTGCCGACATACGACTTCACGGTCTTCATGGACCAGCTCAGCCAGGGCAATCGTCCTGGACGCGATCGGGTTGCCGATTGCCGCGAACTCCGCGCTGGTTGCGATCGCGATCGGGCCGGGGCTCAGCGCCTCGATGGCCGGCCTGTCGTTCGGCTAGTCGATGAGCACACCGGGGTTGAGCACCCCGGCGGGGTCGAGAGCCTGCTTGGCTGCGCGCAGCGCGGCGGCGAACGGTTCCGGGCGTTGCCGGTCATACCAGATCCGGTGGTCGCGGCCCACCGCGTGGTGGTGGGTGATTGTCCCGCCGTTGTCCGAAAGCGCCTCAGATACCGCGGTTTTGATCTCATCCCACTGACCGGCCGTTTTGCCCCACTGCCCGGCGGCGTAGACACCGAAGTAGGGTGCCGGACCGTCGGGATAGACGTGGGTGAACCGGCAGGTCAGCACGCCGGTGACGCCGGCGGTTGCCATGGCCGCGGTGGCGGCATCGGCGACCGCGGCGCGCAGGTCGTCGAACCGATCCCAGGTGCAGGCGGTTTCGAAGGTTTCGACGATCATCGAATGCTGCGCCAGTGCGTCCCGCTGGTAGGGCATGCGGATGAACGACGAACGCCAGGTGTCGACCGCCCCGACTGCCGGATTGGTGTCGGCGGTGTCGCTGTAGCGGATGCCGTCGGGCAACCTGCCGCCATGGTCTTCGACGATCTGCACCGCCCGAGCCATCCACGGTTCGACCGGGTGGTCGGCGGATTCGAAGCCAAGGACCAGCACCCCGCCGGGTGTCGCCGTCCCGGCGTTGAGCATCGCCTCGGTTGAATCCAAAAGCCGGCAGTTGGTCGGAAACAGGCCGGACTGGGCCAGCGCCCGGGTCGCCTGAACGGCCCGGCCGTAGTCATCGAAGACCACCGATGCTGCGGCCCGCCAGCGCGGCCGGTCCTGCAGACGCATCCACGCTTCGGTGATCACCCCGAGCGCACCTTCCGAACCCAAGAACATCCGGTCCGGCGACGGCCCGGCACCGGAGCCGGGCACACGCAGCGACTCACTGACACCCCGGGGAGTGACCACCCGCAGCGACTCGGTGAGGTCATCGATGTGGGTGTAGACCGTGGCGAAATGGCCGCCCGACCGGGTGGCCAGCCAGCCGCCCAGGGTGGAGAACTCGAAGGATTGCGGGAAGTGCCGCAGCGTATAGCCCTCCACGCGCAACTGGTCTTCCAGCGCGGGGCCCAGTACGCCGGCCTGGATACGAGCCGCACGGCTGACCCGGTCGATTTCCACGACGCGGTCCATGGCGGTGAGATCCACCGCGACCACTCCGGGATACTCCCGGTCGCAGCGCGGTTCGACACCGCCGACTACCGAACTACCGCCACCGAACGGGATGACCGCCAACCGCTGCCCGGTGCACCAGTCCAGCACATCGACAACCTCGGTTTCGGTGCTCGGTCGCGCCACCAGATCTACCACGTGCTCGACCTGGCCGAGCAGGCAGCGCACCACATCGCGAAACGCCTGTCCGTGGCTGTGCCGCAGTCGATCGACCGGATCGACGGAGGTGAGCGACACCAACGCTGACGGGGCCGTCACCCGTGGCGGTGGCACGTCCAGGTCCGCCACCGCGGGCGGTTGGTGCGGCGCTAAATCGGCGTCGGGCAGCAGTTGATGTACTCGGCGCAGCAGCGCCTGCCGCTCGTCGGGGCCGACGGCGTCCTCGACGTGGCCCCATCCCCACCATGACCGGGTTTTCCGTGACATTCGGTCACCTTCTGAGCAGCGCGGCGGCTTGGCGGGCGATCTCGGCCACGATGTCACCAGCGGGCTCGGTTCGGCGGATCAGGCCGGCCGCCTGACCGGCGGTGACGTTGGCGATGCTGTAGTCGCCGGCCTCCACCGCCTGCCGGTATTGCGCGATGATGCCGTCACCGTCGGCGTACAGCTCGGCTTCGGCGCCGTGCCAGCGGTCGGTGAAGGCGTTGCGCAGCACCGTCATGGTGTGCCCGTCCGGCCACCGGTAACCTCGCACGATGTCGTAAACGCTGGTGCGGCAGGTGCTGTCGCCGGTGGCGGCCGCGACGACGGCACCGGCCTGCGAAGTGGTCAATGCTTCGTCCGACGCGTAGAACCGGGTGCCGCACAGCACGCCGGCCGCGCCCAGCATCAGCGCCGCAGCCAGTCCGCGGCCATCGGCGATGCCCCCGGCCGCCAGCACCGGTGTCTGGGCGCCGCGGGTCGCGACCAGGTCGACGATTTCGGGGACCAGCGTCATGGTGGTGCGAGGACCGTAACCGTGCCCACCGGCCTCGTTGCCCTGCGCCACCAGCACATCAGCGCCGGTTTCCAGGGCCCGGTCGGCTTGGTCGAGGTCTTGGACTTGGCAGATCAAGCGAGCACCCGAAGCCGTGATCTTTGCGGCGAACGGCGCC
Source organism: uncultured Mycobacterium sp. (assembly GCA_964590745.1). Classification (GTDB taxonomy): domain Bacteria; phylum Actinomycetota; class Actinomycetes; order Mycobacteriales; family Mycobacteriaceae; genus Mycobacterium. The sequence goes on from CAZPZQ010000121.1 coordinate 7,156, forward strand.
GGGTCTCCGAATGAAAGCATCACCGCTACCGGGTGGTGCGCCAGCGCCAGGTCCAGCAGGTGCGGTCGGTCGGCGAGCGACCAGGTGATGAATCCGCAGCCCACCCGGGCGGGGCCGGCGAGCTCGAATTCGTCCGCCAGCCAGGTCGCGTCGCCGTATCCGCCGCCGATCAGGCCCAGCCCGCCGGCCTGAGTTACCGCCGCGGCCAGCCGTCCGCCGGCGATCATGGCCATCGGAGCGGACAGCACCGGGTAATCGATACCCAGCAGTTCGGTCGCTGCGGTGCTGAGCGCCATGGACGGTCTCCTCGATGAACACAAGCTTGTATCAGTCTCGAACATGTGGCAGGCAACCACCACAAAATAACGATCCAGCCCTCGACGCCCCATTAGAGTTTGGCCAGCATCGCCATGCTGGCACTCCGGTTTTGCACCCGCGTGACCGACGAGAGGACGGGGTCGATGGTTGATCAGAGCGCGTTGCGTAAGTACATCACCGAACTGATCGGGACGTTCGTCTTCACCTTCGCCGTGATCGGCATCGTCGTGACGCCGGATTGCGGGGTGGCCGCGACGGCGCTCGGCATCGGGGCGGCGCTGATGGTGATGGTCTACGCCAGCGGCCATGTTTCGGGTGGCCATCTGAACCCGTCAGTGTCGATCGCCGCGTATTTTCGCGGGGCGTTGTCGCTGGGCGATCTCGGCCCGTACATCGTGGCTCAGTTGCTTGGAGCGCTCCTTGCCTTCGCGGCCGGCGCCGGGCTGTGGCACGACAAGTACTTCGGCCAGTCCACCGACCTCAGCGGCAAGGTGTGGGCTGCCTTCCTCGCCGAACTGGTGTTCACCTTCGCCTTGTGCTACATCGTCTTGCACACCGCCACCAGCAGGGACACCGCGGGCAACAGCTACTACGGCCTGGCCATCGGGTTCATCGTCACGGTCGGTGTGGTCGCCGTCGGCGGCATCTCCGGTGCGTCGTTCAACCCAGCCATCACGTTCGGGCTGATGCTGCCCGGTTTGTTCTCCTGGAAGTTCATCTGGGTCTACCTGCTCGCCGAAGTCCTCGGTGCGATCCTCGCCGCTTACGGCTATAACGCGACCCGGCTCGACGAACAGCGGCCCCCGCGGCGCCGGCCCGCTCGCCGCTGAGCACCACCGTCAGGACACCGGCCCGGTTCGTGGCCCGCTGGCCGTCATCGCGGCGAACACTGCCAACAATGACGCGGCCGGAATGGTATTGACCACTTTGTCCCGCACCCGAATGTGTGCGGCCACAGCCAAGACGAAATACAACGTCAACAGCGCCGTGGTCAGTCGAGCCAGGGCCGGAAACCGGGACACCGACAATAAGCCCAGCGCCGCGGCCACTTTCACGATCGGAAGCACGCGGCAAACGGCCGGCGGCACGCCCAGTGTGTCGAGGGACGAGGCGATATATGGCACCGGAATCGCACAGGCAACCGCGTCGCCGACCTGAAACGCAGCCAACGCGACGTAGGTCCGCGGTGACGTCAAAGCAGTCATGGGGTGCTCCGGCCCAATTCTTGCGGACTCGCGACGCCTTCGACCGGCTTGCGGGCATCCGCTTCGGCTTTGGCCACCGCCTGCGCGATAGCCGGATCGGTCTGGGTGGTGAACCAGTCGGCGACCTCGTCACTGTCATCTTCCGGCCGGGGCAGGTCTGCTTCCACCGGCGACGGCTGGTAGCGGAAAACGCCGTCTTCGTCCGGCGCGCCTAATAATTTGGTAAAGCCCTGCAACGCGGAGCCGAAGTCGCTGGTCACCACCCACACCTTGTTGGCCTCACCTTTTGCCATCTCCGGCAACACCTGCAAGTACTGATAGGCGAGCAACTCCGGCGTCGGTCGACCAGCCTTGATCGCCGCGAAGGTCTTCTCGATGGCTTTGGCCTCGCCTTGCGCCCGCAGATAGGCGGCGGCACGCTCACCCTGGGCGCGCAGCATTCGAGACTGCCGGTCGGCCTCCGCGGTCAGGATCGCGGCTTGCTTGGCGCCCTCGGCGGACAGGATTTCGGCCTGTTTTTGCCCCTCGGCCTGTTTGATGGCCGCCTCTCGCTGACCTTCGGCGGTCAGGATCATCGCGCGCTTTTCCCGATCGGCCTTCATCTGCTTTTCCATCGAAGCCTGGATCGACGGCGGTGGGTCGATGCTGCGCAGTTCCACCCGCGCCACCCGCAGCCCCCAGCGGCCGGTGGCCTCGTCGAGCACGCCGCGCAACTGCTGGTTGATCT
>CAZPZQ010000122.1:0-9389 GCA_964590745.1 uncultured Mycobacterium sp.
TCGATCGACAAGGCCCGCCGCGATCTGGGCTATCAGCCGCTGTTCACCACCGAGAAGGCGACGGCCGACTGCCTGCCGTATTACTGCGATTTGTTTCAGCGGGTCAAGGCCGAAGTGCATCCGCACTTGGCGACGGTGGTCGCCGAACCGCATCCGGAGTAGCGGTCACCCGGCTCGGCTTCATCGCTTCTGCCATGGCCATATGGCCTTCATAGCCAACCTCGGTGGCCCGCTTGAGGTAGTGGTCGGCGAAGTCGCGATAACCTTCCTCGTCACCATCAGCTCGAGCCAGCAGTGCCCGCAGTCGCAGCAACGGGATCTCGAACAGCACGAACCGCGGGGCCGCCAACACTTCGTCGCACCGTCACCGCCTCGATAACACCCTTGATCTGAACTAGTTCAGGCGCACCCAACATCACCCGATCCTCGACCAGCCGCACTGTCGACTCGCTGAGCACCAACCCCTCCTGGCGGCGCCACCGACTCCATCTGCTGCGCCATGCCCACTTGCCTGTGCTTGCCGACTGCGGTGTAACTGCGCGGGCCAGAGCCGACTTCGCCGGAAATCACCTCCCCGGAGTTCAGGCCGACCCGCGGCTGCAGCCCGACGTCCTCAGCAGCCTGCATCTCCAACGCCGCCGGAGCACCAAAAACCGCCATAATGCCGTCACCGGTGAACTTGTCCACCGTGCCGCCAAGACGCTGCACCACGGCCGCACGCCGGTTGAACAGCTCCGCCATGATCTCGCGCAGCCGTTCCGCACCCACCGCGGCAGCTAGATCCATCGAATGCACCACGTCGGCGAACAGCACGGTCACCTGCTGGTATTCAGCACGTCTGGCAGCCGTGCCGATGGGCGAGCCACAGGAGTGGCAAAACCGTGCATCCTGCACAGCGTCGGTGCCACACCTCTGACACGTAGCTGCTGTCGTCATCTCCTACGCCGCCGATCAGGATCCCCATCGACCTGGTTCAAGTAGCGTAAAGGTTTCGTCAACGATCAGTGCACTTTCTTTCACCGGAAGCCGTCGCCGCTCCAACAGCAGCGAGAAGATCTCGTCGGTCGCGCCGGCTAACGGGCCGGACGGTCTGACCAGAGTGGGCAGCAGCAGACCGCCCAGACATGAGTCAGTTTGTCCAGAAGCCGCCACCAGCCGTGCTTTCAGGCAAGAATCACTCGAACACGTCCCAGGAGCGAGCTATGACCGACCGCAACGCCGCCGAGTGAAGCCGATGGACCGCGAATTCACCCTCACCCAGCGACGCGCCCTTGCGGTGTTCACCATCGTCGCGCTGCTGTTCGGCGCGTATTTTCTGCGTAGCTACTTCGTCTTGATCGTGGTGGCCGCCGTCGGCGCGTACTTGTTCACCCCGCTGTTCCGTCTGCTCAACCGGCGGGTGCCGACCGGCTTGGCGGCCACCGGCACGCTGCTGACCGCGCTGGCTGCCGTCGCCATCCCGGTCGGACTGGGCGTCTTCCTGGCCGTGGTGCAGATCTCCCGCACCGTCACCCACATCGCCGAGTGGGTGCAAAAGACCGACGTGAACACCCTCGGCGACAAAGCGCTGCGGTTCGTCAACGATCTGCTGGACCGGGTGCCATTCGTACAGGCCGAGGTCACCATGGATTCGCTGCGGCATGCGATGGTGACGGTCGGGCAACGCGGTGGCGAACTGCTGCTGCACCTGCTGCAGGGCGCCGCCGGAGGCGTCGTCGGCGCGGTCACCTCGGCGATCATCTTTCTCTACGTGTTCGTCGCGCTGCTGGTGCACCGCGACCGACTGCAGACCCTGATCGCCCAACTCAACCCGTTAGGCGACGAGGTCACCGATCTGTACCTGGCCAAGACGGGCGCCATGGTGCGCGGCACCGTCGGTGGTCAGTTCGTCATCGCGGTGTGCCAAGGCGTGGCCGGTGCCGCCTCGATTTACATCGGCGGCTTCCGCCAGGGGTTTTTCATCTTCGCGATCCTGCTGACCGCATTGTCGATCATTCCGCTCGGCGGCGGTGTGGTGACCATGCCGTTCGGCGTGGGCATGGCGCTGTTCGGCAACGTGGTCGGCGGAGTGTTCGTGTTCCTGTTTCACCTCGTCGTGGTGACCAACATCGACAATGTCCTGCGCCCCATCCTGGTGCCGCGGGATGCTCGGCTCAATCCCGCGCTGATGCTACTGGCGGTGTTCGCCGGCATCGGCATGTTCGGTTTTTGGGGCATCGTCATCGGTCCGGTGATCATGATCCTGATCGTCACCACCCTCGAGGTGTACCTCGCGGTCTACAAGGGTGTCGAACTGGAACAGCGCGTCGATGATGCGCCGAAGCGCGGTCGAAGGCTGTTGCCGCGCAAGAAGTCACCGCCGGCGCTGCCGCCGGCAAAACCGTCCACCGCTCAGTGACGCGCCGGCAGCGGAGACCGCTCCTGCACCGCTGCCGCCAAAGTCCGGAACTGCTCTTCGCTGCCCGCACCGGTGATCGCCACCTGAGCGACGCCCGCCGGAACGGTCAGCCGGGTCGTCCACACCGGCTCCGAGGCACCTTCGTAGACGACCCAACTGGTGTCACCGACGCGCACCGTCCCGGTCGGGTGCAGAGTCCGGCTCGCGTCGATCCAGCCGACCAGCTTATCTTCGTCGGCGTTGCTCTGGGTGAGGCTCAGATACATCCCGGTCGGGCTGAGGTAGCCGACGGTCGAGGTGACCGCACGCAAGCGTCGGCCCCCGAGTGAGTCGGACGGGTCGGAACGTCCGTCCTCGATACTGCCGCGGCGACCCGAGTTGGGCTGCCAACCCGGTGGCAGCTCGGGCAACCGGACCGGGAAGCCCAGCGCTTGCGCGTCGGCGTGCAGTGCCGCCGCGGCATCGTAGGACAGCACCGGGCCGCTGGCTGTCCGGCCGGGCCGGAACGAGCACATCCCGGCCAGGCCGGCCAGTAGTATGCAGGCCGCCACCAGCGGAGCGATCGACCAGAACATGTCCCGCCCGTCCTGCAGCAGCCGCGGCTTGGCCGGCTTGGCCCTGGGTCGGGGCTCGGTGGTCACGTTGCCGAGTATCCCAGCTCCCCGTCGGGCACCGTCTTCTGGGAGAATCGGCAAGCCTGGCAGCAGCCTCCACCCCTTCCGCGGGATCGTCATTGCGCCGGGCCCACCTCGACGTGAAGCCCTGGACCGCAACCTGGCCATGGAACTGGTGCGTGCGGAAGGATCGTCCAGCCCGCACCTGATCGCCGGCCGCGATAGCGCCCATACCGGCCGGAGGTGACACGATAGTGACGTGCACAACAACGGCTCGCCACATGACATGGCCGCGGCGGCCTTGGTCTGCAGGTCGTGCGGTGTTGGACTGCGGAGGGACGACAAGTTCTGCCACGAGTGTGCTGCACCGGTCGTTGCGGCTGCCGCGACACCAGCTGAGTACAAGCAGGTGACGGTGCTGTTCGCCGACGTGGTGCACTCCATGGACATCGCCGCGGCGGTGGGTGCGGAGCGGTTGCGCGAGATAATGGCCGAGCTCGCCGACCGCTGTGCGGCGGTGGTGCAGCGCTACGGCAGCACGGTCGCACAGTTCACCGGCGACGGGATCATGGCGGTGTTCGGCGCGCCGATCGCGTTGGAAGACCACGCCGTTCGGGCCTGTCTGGCGGCCCTGGGCGTTCAAGAGGAAGTCAAGCGGCTTGCCGTCGATGTGGGTGAGCGCGACGGCATCGATCTGCGGTTGCGAGTCGGGCTGAACTCCGGTGAGGTGATCGCCGGTGGCATCGGCTTGGGCCAGTTTGGCTACACCGCCATGGGCGAGCAGGTCGGGATGGCCCAGCGGATGGAGTCGGTGGCTCCGCCGGGTGATGTGATGCTCAGCGCCTCGACAGCGCGGCTGGTTGAGGGCGCGGCGAGGCTGGGTGAGTTGGAGTTGGTTCAGATCAAGGGCGCCAAGGAACCGGTGCCGGTCCGTCGGCTGGTGGCGATGACCGACGGGCAGCGCGGCGTCGGGCGGGCTGCGGCGAGCCTGGTCGGTCGGCGCCGGGAGATGGCCGCCGTCGAGGGTTCGTTGGACCGCGCCATCGACGGCCACGGCGCGGTGGTCGGCGTGGTGGGCTCACCGGGCATCGGCAAGAGCCGTCTGGTGCGCGAGCTGGTGGCGGTAGCTCGTCGCCACAACGTGGAGGTATTCACCACCTTCTGCGAATCGCACGCCACTGACGTTCCGTTCCGGGTAGTCGCACGACTGCTGCGCGCGACCACCGGCATCGAAGGACTTGACGAGCGGACCGCGCGCCATCGAGTGCGCGACCGCTTTCCCAACGCAGACCCCGAGGACTTGCGGCTTCTCCATGACCTGCTCGGCATCGCCGCCCCGGATCTGGTGCTGCCGAACATCGAACCGGATGCGCGGCGGCGGCGGTTGACAGCACTGGTCAATGCCGCGTCGCTGGCCCGCACCGAGCCGACGGTCTTTGTTATCGAGGACGCGCACTGGATTGACGAGGTCAGCGAGTCGATGTTGGCCGACTTCCTCACGGTGATCCCGCAGACGCCCTCGCTGGTACTGGTCACGTACCGCCCCGAGTACGAGGGTGCCCTCACGCGGGTGCATGGGGCACAGACGATAGCCCTTGGGCCGCTTAGCGATCCGGAGACCGCAGCCTTAGTTTCCGAGCTGCTCGGCCCGGACCCCTCGGTTAGTATGCTGGGCTACAAGATCACCGATAGGGCCGCCGGTAACCCCTTCTTCGCCGAGGAGATCGTGCGCGAATTGGCCGGGCGCGGGGCCCTACGCGGCGAGCGCGGTGCATACACCTCGGCGGCCGATGTTGGCGAGGTTTGCGTGCCGGCCACGTTGCAGGCGGCCATCGCCGCGCGCATTGATCGCCTCGACCCGAAAGCCAAGCGGACGCTGAGCGCAGCGGCGGTACTCGGTGCGCGATTCACTCTGGATCTGTTGGAAACGCTGGGGATTGATCCTGTCTTAGAGGATCTTGTCGGGGCCGAACTCATCGATCAGGTGAGGTTCACCCAGCCTCCCGAGTTTGTTTTTCACCATCCGCTGATTTGCACGGTGGCCTATGAGTCACAACTCAAATCGGATCGTGCTGACTTACACCGGCGCGTCGCGGCCACGATCGAATCACGTGATCCGGCAGCGGTCGAGGAGAACGCGGCGCTGATCGCCACCCACCTCGAGGCGGCCGGCGAACTGGCCGAATCTTGCCGCTGGCACCTGCGCGCGGCGGAATGGCTTCGGCCTCGCGACATTGCCGCCGCACGAGCACAGTGGGAGAACGCACGACGCATCGCCGACGAGTTGCCCGATGACCACGACGACGTTATCGCCATGCGAATCGTGCCACGTACCATGCTCATTTCGACGGCGGTCTTCGTGGGCAGTGGTGCAGACATCGACGAGCGTTACCGCGAGTTTCATGACCTGACAACGCAAACCGGCGATCTGACGTCCCTGGCGATTGCGACAGCCGGACTCATCTTTTCTTTCGCGGCCAACGACAGCCGCGTTCCCGAGGCTGCGGCGCTGGCGTCGGAGCTCGAGGATATGGTCAGCCACGTTGACTGCGATGCCGAGACCAAGAGCATCATCCTCAATGCGGTGGCATTTGTACGATTCGCAAATTGCGAATTCGATGCCGCGCTCCAGGCTATCGATGCGATACACGCACTATCTACGGACGTGCCGGTCGTCGAACTTATTTCGGCAAACGCGCTTCGTGGTGCCATCGAAACATGTGCCGGGCGCTACGAGCAGGGCAGACGGCGCTTCCGAGACGAACTCGGGCGCGCGCACGCGCTCCAATCCGTCCGCTACGCGTATATTCTGCTCTACTTCGTCATGACGACGGCGCTGGGCGTGGACCAGGCTGATGAGACGGTCGACCGCGTGCGGGAGGCGTTGCGGCGTGCTGAATCGGTCGGTGACGTCAGCGGGATAATCCTCGCGCAGCTGGCCTGCGGCAAAGTGTTGCTGCGAGGGAAGAATGCGGCGCTCGACGAGGCGATCGACGTGCTTCGCAAGGCCCACGCGAACATACGGAAGCTCAGGAGCGTGACCATCGCGCTGCCGGCCGTCGGTGCCGACCTTGCGATCGACGCTGCCCGCCACGGGCGAATTGACGAAGCGATCAGCGACCTTCAGGCCACGTTTGCGGTACACATGGCCGGTGGCTCCCGTGTCTTCGTCGGTTGCGCCGGTGAGGCACTGATAGGCCTTCTCATCGAACGGGGATCCACCGACGACCTCACTGAGGCGCACCGAATCGTTGAGCACTGGCAGGAGCACCGGCCTGGCATTCCGGCACTGGACCTGTGGTGGCTGAAATCGCGGGCGCTGTTGGCGAGGGTGGAGGGCGACTCGGAGGCCTACGCCGAACTCGCCACGCAGTACCTTGAGCTGTGCGAGAAGCTCGACGCTCGCGGGCGACTCGATGAGGCGCGCCAAATGGTCAACCGGATCGTCTGAGTGACGTACGACGAAAATGTCGACGATACTGGCCTATACTTCGCCAGCACTTGGTCACCTATTGCCAATCAGCGCACTGCTATCAGAGCTGTCTCGTCGCGGCCACACCGTTCATCTGCGCACGCTTTCCACTGGTGTCGAGATCAGCCAACGGCTCGGATTTGCCACGGACACGATCGACCCGCGGATCGAGCGGATCGAGCTCAACGACTGGAAGGCAACCAACCCTGTTGCTGGGCTGAAGCTGTCGGTCGCGGCGTTCGGCCGGCGCGCCGTGTACGAAATCACCGACCTGGCCGAGGCGGTGGCGCGTGCACACCCTGACGCCCTGCTTGTCGATGTGAATTGCTGGGGTGCTCAGTCCGCGGCCGACGCCGGGCCTATCCCATGGGCCTGCTTCTCGCCATACACGCCGCCGTTGCGATCGCCCGGGGTGCCACCGTTTGGGCTGGGTCTCAGACCGATGTCAGGTGCGGTGGGCCGGATGCGCGACGCCGCCGTGCAGACAGCTGTGGTGGGCCGTCTCGAAAAGGTGATGCTTCCGCCGATCAACACGATTCGCGCGAAGGTCAATGTAGCGCCGGTCGCGTCAATCGACGAGTTCTTGCGCCGACCGCCCCTGTTACTCGTCGCCAGCGGCAAGCCATTTCAGTACCCACAAACCGATTGGGGCGATGCCGTGCAGATGATCGGGCCCTGCGTGCTTGACTCCGGGCCGAACACGGACCCCGATTGGCTGTCCTCGGTCGATCGGCCAATCGTCCTCGTCACCACGTCGTCGGAGAAACAGGCCGACGACAACCTTGTCCAGACCGCGATGACCGCTTTGGCCGATGAGCCGGTGCATGTGGTCGCGACCCTGCCCGCCGGGCAATCAGACGGCATTGCGACATCGCCCAATGCGACTGTGTGCCAGTTCGTCCCGCACGGTGTAGTTCTTGGCCGCGCGGTGTGTGCGGTGACGCACGGTGGGATGGGCGTGACTCAAAAGGCGCTCGCCCATGGTGTACCCGTGTGCGTCGTGCCCTATGGGCGTGACCAATTCGAGGTCGCACGGCGCGTCGAGGTAGCTCGGTGCGGCACCCGCCTACCGGCCAAGAAACTGTCGCCGCCACGGCTACGAACGAAGGTCCGAGAAGCGATGACAATGACTGCTGGAGCGCGGCGGGTGGCGGTTGGTTTCGCCGCCACCGGCGGCACGGCCCGCGGTGCTGACCTCTTTGAACAGCGCATGCTTGGCAGCAAAGACTGAGTGACTGGGGATGGGTGACTGGGCGAGACCCTGTGCACCGCGTTGGACCGCGCTGCCGTGTGAACCGCCCTGACCGTCGATCAGATGCTCGCCGGTCATGCAGCGAGAAGTCACCGAGCTGAGTGTGCCGGCCACGGTGCTGGGTCCACCTCCGATGGGGATAGTCCCTCCGATCGAGGTATGACGGCTCTCCCCGGTGCCGATGTGCGAGCCTTCATCGACACTGATTCGCTGCTGCGGCAGGTCTACGGGTACGCCAAACAGGACGCCCCCTACGGCCATACCAAGATCGCCGGCAAGCAGATCCTGCGCACGGGTCTCTCACCGCTGGCCACCACGATCAGCACCGATCTGGCCGCCCCGGTGATCGCCGGGATACGGCTACGGGCGGGCAAGGCCGGGCCCGGCAGGGGCGCGGCGAGCATGGTTTCCGAAGCGATCACGACCGCCCGCGCCGCCGGGGTGGCAAGACGGATTCTGGTCCGCGGCGACTCGGCCTACAGCAACAGCGAGGTGGTGACCGCCTGTCAGCCTGTCAACGCCCGCCTCTCGGTGGTGCTGACCAAAAACACCGCCGTGGCAGCCGCCATCGCCGCGATACCGGCAGGCGCCTAGACGGCGGTGCGCTACCCCGGTGCGGTCCAAGACCCCGACACCGGTGAATGGATCTCCGATGCCGGAGTCGCCGAAGCCGCCTACATGGCGTTTACCTCCACCACCAGCCCGGTGATCGCGCGGTCGATCGTGCGTCGGGTCAAGGACGTCCGCCACCTCGACACGCTCTTCCCGGCCTGGCGCTACCACCCGTTTTTCACCGACGCCCGTCACCGACGCCAACATCACGCATCGCCGCCACGCCATCATCGAAGCCATCTTCTCCGACCTCATCGACGGCCCCTTGGTACGCATTCCTTCCGGGCATTTCGCAGCCAACGGCGCCTGGGCCGGTCGGGCGCATAGCCGGCTGAATAGCAGTCACCAGTTTGTCCTCGTCGGCGTTGCTCTGGGTCAGGCTCAGATACAGGCCAATCGGGCTGAGATAACCGATCGTCGAGGTGACGGCCGGTAACCGCTGAGTGGTGGCCGCGTCGGCTCGTCCATCCTCGATAGTGCGGGCATCGGCGCGTAACGCGACGGCAGCATCGTACGACGGAATCGGCCCGCTGGGCGTCGCGCCGGGTCGAAACGAGCACATCCCGGCCAGCCCGGACGCAGGCCAGGCTAGCGGTGCAACCGACCAGAACCTGTCCCGGCCGCCCTGCAGCAGCTGCGGCTTGGCTGGTTTGGCGGTCGGCGGCGGGCCCGATGCTCACCGTGCCAGTATCCCAGCTCCCCGTTACCCAGGCGCTTCTGGGAGAATTGGCAACCATGACCGCTGCCTCCAGCCCCTCCGCAGACGCGACGCTGCGGCCGGGCCCACCTCGTCGTGAAGCACCGGACCGCAACTTAGCGCTTGAGCTGGTGCGGGTGACCGAGGCCGGTGCGATGGCCGCCGGACGGTGGGTGGGTCGCGGGGACAAGGAGGGCGGCGACGGCGCCGCCGTCGACGCGATGCGCGAGCTGGTGAACTCGGTGTCGATGCGTGGCGTGGTGGTCATCGGCGAGGGCGAAAAGGACCACGCCCCGATGCTCTACAACGGCGAAGAAGTCGGCAATGGCGTCGGACCGGAATGC